>JBPOET010000018.1:0-13726 GCA_051251675.1 Parasphingopyxis sp.
CGCATCGGCCGCATAGTGCAGATAGCCCGTCCGCATCTGGAACGAGGGATCTCCAAGCGGGTTTATGTCCGGGATCAGGGCCTCATCCATCATCTCAGGATCGCCCGGCCAGACCCAAACCCATCCCGCCCGGTCAATTGCGGGATAGGTGGTCGCGCGAGCGGTTGGCGGGATAAGGTCCTGGCCGGGAATTTCCAGGCATTGTCCCTGTGGGCCGAACAACATGCCGTGATAGCCACACCGAAGATTATCGTCCTCGCGCATACCGCAGGAAAGCGGAACGGACCGATGGGGACAGCGATTGCGAAAAGCGACGATTTCGCCGGTCGAGATCCTGAAAAGGGCAAGACGGTGGCCGAGGATCGTGCGATCGACCACCGATTCATCGTCAATTTCATCGCTCCAGGCCGCAACATACCAGCAGTTTTCGGGAAAATCGTCCATCTAGGCCTCGCTTTCCCGGTGAGACTATCTGCTGGCCTGCTCACATTTTACTCGCGATGGAGATGGCCAATCTACGCCAATTGCGAGTTTGAACTGAGGTGCAGGCATCCTAGCGATTGGCGCCTCTCGATCACCGCCATTTGCGAAAGGGCCATGCCATGAACGCCGCCGGAGAAGCCGACCATATTGTGATGCTGCGCGACACCATGCGCCGATTCATCGACAAGGAAATGCCGCGTGAGCTGGCCCAGAAATGGGACAAGGAGAATATTTTTCCGCGCGACGTGCATGACAAGCTGGTCGAGCTTGGCCTGACGGGGCTCACGGTGGCCGAGGAATATGGCGGCAGCGGGCGGGACATCACCGCGACGATCATGGTCATCGAGGAACTATGTTCGCGCAGCATGGCGGTTGGCTGCGCTTACATTCAATCCACCTGCTATGCCGGCCTCAATATCAGCGAAGTTGCGAGCGAGGAGCAGCGCCGGACATTGCTGCCGAGAGTCGCGTCCGAGGGGCTGATGGTCGCCTATGGTTTCAGCGAACCCGATGTCGGCGCCGATCTGGCGAGCGTGCGGACTGTGGCGGTGCGCGAAGGCGAGGAGCTGGTCATCAACGGCAACAAGCGATTCTGTTCGGGCGCGAAAATTTCCGAATATATATACGCACTGGTCCGCACCGGGCCGGCCGAAGAGAAGTACAGGAACCTGTCGCTCGTTTTGATCCCGCCGCATGCCGAGGGGATCGAGATGACGGCGCAGGATACGATGGGCCTGAAGGGCGGCGGTACCTTCGATATCAGTTTCGATGACGTTCGCGTGCCGGTTTCCAATGTCGTCGGCGGGGAAGAAGGGCTTGGCCAGGGTTGGTCCAAACTAGTCGGTCCGGGGCTGGATATCGAGAAGATCGAGGTGGCGGCCATGGCGCTCGGCATTGCGCGCGGAGCCGTGAACGACGCCTGGAACTATGCGCAGGAGCGTGTCCAGTTCGGCAAACCGATCTGCACGATTCAGTCGGTCCGCCACATGCTGGCCGATGTGAAGACAAAGTTCGAAGCCTGCCGCCTCATGACCTACAATGCCGCCGCGCTGATCGATGCCAATCAACCCGCAGCGGCAGATACGTCGATGGCCAAGCTGTTCGTCTGCGATACGGCGCGCGATATCGTGCTGACCTGTCAGCAGATCATGGGCGCTTATGGCTATGTTCGCGATTTCGACATGCAGCGCTATGTGCGCGATGTTCTCGTCATGCCCATCCTGGGCGGGTCGTCTGCAATCCAGCGGAACAATATCGCCAATCTGCTGAAACTTCCGCGCTAGCCGTTTCGTGACCAACGGTTTCAATGCGCTTCTCGGGCTTAACATCGTTGGTCTGTCCGAAGAGCGGTTCATCGTCGAACTGGATGTCGACGGCCGCCATATGCATGATCTGGGGCAGGTGCATGGAGGTGTTTATCTGGCGCTGGCGGACACGGTTATGGCCCGCGTCGCACGCACCCGGATCGATGCGGATGAATATGTACAGACCGTGGACCTGAGAACCAGCTTCCTGCGCCCCTGTGCGGAAGGCCGCATTGTCGCCGGCGCCTCGATCATACGATGCAGCAGGCGCTTTGTGTTCGTCGAAGCGGAGCTGGAAAACAGTTCCGGGAAATTGCTGGCGACGGCATCGGCAACCATGGTGCGCACCAGACGCTGACGCCTAGTCGTGCTCGGCAATCTGGCCGGCTCCGTTTAGTGAATAGCTGAACGAATCGTCCGGATAGGGCAGCATTGTGGCGTTCCAGGCTTCCCAGTCCGCCCTGAGCTCGGCGAAAATTTCGGGTTGGTGATCGGCAAGATTGGCGCGTTCCTGGCGATCCCTGGACAGGTCGAACAGATATTCATGGCCATTGATGCTCAACCATTTCCACTGGCCGAAGCGCACGGCCTTCTGATCGTTCGCCTTGTGGCGCCAATACAGCTTACGGTCGACGGGTTCTGCGGAGCCGGTGATCTGCGGGAGGATATCGAGCCCGTCAGCCGGGTAGCGTGGATCTGGGGTGTGCCCGGCGGCAGCCAATAGCGTCGGCAGGAAATCCATCGACATCGCAGTCTGCTCGGAAACGCTTCCCGGTGCGATGCGGTCCGGCCAGCGGATCAACAGGGGTACCCGGATACCGCCCTCGAGAAGGTCTCCTTTCATGCCGACGTATGGCCAGGTGTAGGAAAAGCGCTCACCGCCATTGTCGCTCGTGAAAACAACGATCGTATTGTCAGCCTGACCCGATCTCTCGATGGCACCCAGCACCCGCCCGATACCGCGATCGAGCGCGCCCACCATCTCCGCATAGGTCGCTTCACTGCCACCGTCATGATGGAGGAGATAGCGGATACGGCGCGACGCCTCCTCATCCTCGGGGCCTTCCCAGGGCCAGTGGGGCGCGGTGTAGTGCAGGCTCATGAACAGCGGAACCCGGTCTCTCGCGGCCGCACTGATATCGCGTGCTGCGCGATCCGAGAGCAGGTCGGTCAGATAGCCATGGCGTTCGACGATTTGTCGACCTTCGTAGAGGCCGCTCCCGCCGGACCCATCGATATGGTCGCTATGGCTGAAATAATCCGCATAACCGAGCCGGACCCCGAAAAAACTGTCATAGCCGCTGAGCGTGGGGCCATAGTCGGGCAGGGAGCCCATATGCCATTTCCCGATCAGAGCTGTCCTGTAACCGGCATTGCGAAACTCGGACGCGATGGTCGGATGCTCAGGCGGCAGGCCTACGGGTTCGGGTTCCGCGCCTATCGGTTCCTCAAGGCCGCCGCGCAGTCGATACTGATAGCGCCCGGTTGCGAGCGCAAAACGGGTCGGCGAACACACCGAAGAATTGGCATAACCCTGGGGCAGGACGACGCCGCCAGTGCCGATACTGTCGATGTGAGGCGTTGAATATTCGGTTCGTCCCAACAGGCTGATATCGCTGCATCCCAGGTCATCCGCGAGAATGAACACGATATTCGGCGGGCGCCGGGATGGGCTTGCATGGGCATACCCCATGGAGGCCGCGAGTGCGCCGACGCCTGAGATAAACTGCCGTCGATTGAAAGGCATATTGCCCCCTGTGCTGGCTGGCCCAGGCCGGATTGGGTGCTCACCGTCGCCATGGATATCTGTGCCGGTGAATGGCCGGGCTGAGTGTCGGGCCGAACCGGCCCTGCCGGCAACTCGCATTCGGTTGTCTTTTTGCGTTGCGACTGGATGGCGATCGTCAGGGCGCCGCAGCATCGCTGGTCCCGAGAGCGTGGCTCATGGCGAAATGGAGAGAGGGATGCGGTTGCCCGCTAGGCGCATCGCCCCAGTCGCTCCAGGTCTTCGGGGCGGTTAATATTCACCAGCGGTTCCGGCAGCGCTATCCGCTTAGCACCGATCATATCGGCAAAGGCATAAACGGAGCGCCCTCCGCTTTCGAGAAACCCGTCGAGTGGACCGGCAAGAGCGGTCGGCCAGCAGCCGACAACAGGCAGTCCGGCAACGATTGCAGCGCCATCGCAAGAGAGGCGATCGGCAATGTCTGCAGGGAGGTTCAGGATATCGCATCCGGTGCTGAGAACGGCGCGCATATTCCGGCGCCGCGCATAGTGCAGGGCTCCGGCCAGACCGCCCAGGGGCCCGAGGCCCGGTTCAGGGCAATCCGCGACACATATGTGGGCCGGCAGCCTTCGCCCACAGATTATCAGTTCGGCGACCTGCGGCTCCAACAGTGCAATGGCGCGGTCGATCAGGCGTTCGCCGTCAAACAGCGCTTGGGCCTTGTCCGAGCCGAAGCGGCGCGCCTGACCGCCCGCCAATATCGCTCCGCACAGTCTGGCTTCATTCCCCATTCGGGGCCCCGCTTTGCGAAACCCACGCCGGTTTTTTACGCATTTCTCTACTGGACCAGAGGGCTGGCATTGCCCTGAAGATCGAGGCCCTGAAGTTCGGCCCGCCCAGCGAGGATCCCGATATACTGGGCGACGGCCCGTCGCCAGCTTGCCTCTTCGAGATAGTCGGCAATCCGGGCGCGAACGGCTTCGAACGGGAGCGTCTCTCCGGCTATTTTGCGACCGACTTTCAGGACGTGCGCGCCGTACCGTGTTTTGACCGGGACCGGGCAGAGTTGTCCTTCTTCGAGATTGAACAAAAACGTATCGAACTCATCAACCGTCTGACCGGGGCCAAGTTGTCCCAGATTTCCGCCCTGATCCGCCGACGGGCAGGCCGAATGGAGCTTGGCCAGAGTGGCGAAGCGCTCGGGATTGTTCTTCAGCTCCGCGATGATGTCCTGAGCATTGGCGACAGCCTTGGCATAGCCGGTTTCGTCATCCTGATGCGCTGCGAACAGGATATGGGAGGCTTCAGCCAGATCGGGGCTCGAGAATCGGGATTTGTGCTGCTCATAGAAGCGAAGGCAGGTTTCTTCATCCGCTTTGGGCGTCTTCACCTCCTGCTCGAGCAGCGCCTCTATCCGGGCGTCTTCGGGCGCCAGCTCGCGGCCTTTGTCATCCTTCAGCTCGGAGACCTCGATTCCCAGCCGTTCGGCTTCGCCGAGGAGCAGCGTTTTTACCACCAGAGCCTCCGCTGCAGCGGTCCATGCCGTTTCAGGATTGTCCGAGGGATGGTTCTGCGCCTCGGCGGCAATCGCCTCGGGCGGAACCTGCCTGCCATTGACGCTGATCGGCTCTCCGCCCTGCGGATGTTCGTCCATGCCGGTGTTCATGACAGCGCCTTCTTGCTGCGCACGATCTGGTAGCCGGGACGCCAGATATAGCGGACGGGAGCGGACAGCATGTGAACCAACCGCGTGAAGGGAAAGAGCAGCAGGATCGTCAGACCGAGGAAAAGATGCGCCTTGAAGATCGGATGAACGTCCAGAACATGGCTGGCCGCACCCGCCTCGAAGGTGAAAATCCCCTGCGCCCAGGACATGAATTTCACCATTTCATGGCCATCGAGATGGTCGAGTGAAACGAAAATCGTCGCCATGCCGAGCACCAGCTGCAACCAGAGCAAAAACAGGATCGCTATGTCGCTGAAGCTAGAGGTACGGCGGATGCGCGGATCGAATAGCCGCCTGTGCAGGAGCATCGTCGCACCGACAAAGGCGGCCACTCCGGCCACGCCACCGGCGACGATTGCAAGAAGCTGTTTTGCGCCATGGCTGACGCCGAGCGCATCGAAAACTGCGATGGGGGTCAGCAATCCAACGAAATGCCCGACGAAAATCAGCAGCACGCCGAGATGGAACAGTACCGATCCAACCATAAGCTGGCGGCGGCGGAGGAGCTGGCTCGAGCCGGACCGCCAGCTATAGGGCTCCCGGTCGTAGCGAATGACGGACCCGATCGCGAGCACGGAGAGCGCGATATAGGGATAGATGCCGAAGACCATATTGTTCAAAAATTCAGCCATTGTTCGCACTCCCGCTCTGGACGGTTTCCGATCCTGCCGCCTTGGCCGGGGACGTGATCTCGGCCGCCAGCCGATCCAGTATTCCCTCAACCTTTGGGCAACCTTCTTCGGTAGAGCCTGGCCCGAAAGTCACATTCTCGGCCTCCCAGACGGCATCAAGGGCTTCCAGGTCGTCCGGATCGTCGTCGGGTTCGTCGAGCAGCGCCTTGATCGCTTCGGCGTCAATCTCTGCCATCGCAGCGAGCGCCAGCAGCACGGCGGCATAGCTGCTTTCCCGTTTGGCCAGCCTCTCGCCGAGCGCGGCTATGACATGGGCCGGCTGGCCGAGCAGGTCGATCGCCTCCTCTTTGGGCAGCGTCGAGAGAAATTCGAGAAAGAGCGGGATGAAATCGGGCAATTCCTTGCTGTCGATCTCCAGTCCGCGATCCTCGTACATGGCCTTGAGGTCGACCATCGCCTGCCCGCGGTCCCGGCTTTCGCCATGGACATGCTCGAACAGATGCAGGGAGAGAGAGCGGGTGCGGTCGAACAGCAGCACATAACGCTCCTGCAGATCGAGCAGTTCGCGGCTCCGATATTCCTCGATCAGCCGGTCCAGTGCCGCAAGATGCTCGGTTGGAACCAGGCCTTCGCCTGTCAGGATATCGCTAAACTCGCACGATGCTGCCTGAATCTCGATTGTCGGATAGGCCAGCAACAGCGAGAGAACCTGGAAGCTTTTTACCGTCATCAGAATATCTCCGTCGGCGTCTGGACGCGTTTTTTCTTCGGCGTGCCGAACAGGTTCGGTTCGGACGATCCACCCGAACAGCCATTGCCGAACGAAAAGCCGCAGCCGCCGCGCACATCATAGGCGTCCTCCACCTCTTCCCGGTGCGTGGTCGGGATGACAAAACGATCCTCATAATTGGCAATCGCCATGATGTGATACATGTCCTCGACCTGTTGGACGGTCAGGCCGACCTTTTCGGCCGTATCGGATGCAATGATACCGTCGACGGTCTTCGAGCGCATATAGCTGCGCATGGCGAGCATCCGCTCAAGACACAACGCGACCGGCTCTTCCTTGCCCGCCGTAAGCAGGTTGGCGAGATATTTGAGCGGGATACGCAGCGAGCGGACATCGGGCATGTCGTCATTGACCGCTATCTGTCCGGCATTGGCCGCCGCGTTGATCGGCGACAGGGGCGGTACATACCAGACCATCGGCAGCGTGCGATATTCCGGATGGAGCGGGAATGCGACCTTCCAGTCCATCGCCATCTTGTAGACGGGCGAAGTCTTGGCCGATTCCAGCCAGGCGTCGGGAACGCCATCCTTGCGGGCCTGTTCGATCACCGCCGGATCATTGGGGTCGAGGAAGATGTCGAGCTGGGCCTGGTAAAGATCCTCCTCGTCCTCCGTCGATGCGGCTTCCTCTATCCGGTCGGCATCGTAAAGCAGTACGCCGAGATAGCGGATGCGGCCGACACAGGTTTCGGAACAGACGGTCGGCTGGCCGGCCTCGATCCGCGGATAGCAGAAGATGCACTTTTCCGACTTGCCCGTGTTCCAGTTGTAGTAGATCTTCTTGTACGGGCAGCCCGAGACACACATCCGCCAGCCCCGGCATTTCTCCTGGTCAATCAGGACGATGCCGTCTTCCTCGCGCTTGTAGATGGCGCCTGAAGGGCAGGCGGCGACGCAGGTCGGGTTAAGGCAATGTTCGCAGAGCCTCGGCAGATACATCATGAAGGTATTTTCGAACTCGCCGTAAATGTCCTTCTGGATGCCCTCGAAATTATAGTCTTCCGAGCGTTTGGAAAATTCGCCGCCGAGGATTTCCTCCCAGTTCGGGCCCCATTCGATCTTCTCCATCCTTTCGCCGGAGATCAGCGAGCGCGGCCGGGCCGTCGGCATCGCCTTCATTTCTGGCGCGTTTTGCAGATGCTCGTAATCGAAGGTGAAGGGTTCGTAATAATCGTCGATCTCGGGCAGATCGGGATTGGCGAAAATTTTCGCCAGCACCCGCCACTTGCCGCCCATGCGCGGGCGGATCCGTCCATTGCGTATCCGTTCCCAGCCGCCATTCCAGCGATTCTGGTTTTCCCAGTCCTTCGGATAGCCGATGCCGGGTTTGGTTTCGACATTGTTGAACCAGGCATATTCCATGCCCTCGCGGCTGGTCCAGACATTCTTGCAGGTGACGGAGCAGGTATGGCAGCCGATACATTTGTCGAGGTTCAGCACCATGCCGATTTGCGCGCGGACTTTCATTCTGCTGCCTCCATATCCGGGGAAAGCCGGTTTTCAGGTCCGTCAAGCCAGTCGACTTCCGCCAGTTTGCGAACGATTACGAATTCGTCGCGGTTCGATCCGACCGTGCCATAATAGTTGAAACCGTAGCTTTGCTGGGCATAGCCGCCGATCATATGGGTCGGTTTCAGGATCGCGCGGGTAACCGAGTTATGGATGCCCCCGCGATTGCCCGTGACCGGCGATCCCGGCATGTTCACGATCTTTTCCTGTGCATGATACATGAACAAGGTTCCCTCTTTCATGCGCTGCGAGACGACAGCCCGGGCAACGAGCGCGCCGTTGGAATTGAACGCCTCCACCCAGTCATTGTCGACGATCCCGGCTTTGGCCGCGTCGGTTTCCGACATCCAGACAATCGGGCCGCCCCGCGACAGGGTCAGCATCAGGAGGTTGTCGGTATAGGTTGAATGGATGCCCCATTTCTGATGCGGCGTGATGAAGTTCAGGATGACATGGTCCTGCCCCTCGGCACGGTCGAGCATCGGTTTGACCGCCTTGGTGTCGATCGGTGGGCGATAGACGCAGAACCCTTCGCCGAATGCCCGCATCCATTTGTGATCCTGATACAATTGTTGTCGTCCGGTCAGGGTCCGCCAGGGGATCAGCTCATGAACATTTGTGTAACCGGCATTGTAGCAAACGGTTTCGCTCTCGATTCCTGACCATGTCGGTGAAGAGATGATCTTGCGCGGTTGGGCCACGACGTCGCGATAGCGGATTTTCTCGTCTTCCTTGGGCCGCGCCAGATGCGCATGATCGCGCCCGGTAAAGCCTTCCAGAGCCTCCCACGCCTTAACCGCGACCTCGCCATTGGTTTCCGGCGCCAGCATCAGGATTACCTCGGTGGCGTCGATATCGCTTTCGATCTTGGCCATCCCCTTGGACGGGCCTTCATCGGTCACCACGCCGTTCAGCGCTTTGAGATGCTCGACCTCCTGTCCGGTGTTCCAGCCAATGCCCTTACCGCCATTTCCAAGCTTGTCCATCAACGGGCCAAGAGCCGTGAATTGCTTGTAAAGATTAGGATAATCGCGCTTCACGACCGCGATTTGCGGCATGGTCTGGCCGGGGATGGGGTCCACCTCGTCCTTGGTCCAGTCCGCGACATCCATCGGCTGGGCGATTTCGCCTGGGGTATCGTGCAGGATCGGCGTGAGGACGACATCCTCTTCCTCGCCCAGCACTTCGGGCGCGATCTCGGAGAATTTCTTCGCGATCGTCTTGTAGATTTCCCAGTCGGAGCGGGACTCCCAAACCGGGTCGACCGCGGCCGACAGCGGATGGATGAAGGGGTGCATGTCCGAGGTGTTGAGGTCGTTCTTCTCGTACCAAGTCGCCGTCGGTAAAACGATGTCCGAATAGACGCAGGTCGTCGACATGCGGAAATCGAGCGTCACGAGGAGGTCCAGTTTCCCCTCGGGAGCCTCATCATGCCAGACCACGTCTTCGGGCTTGGCATGGCCCATCTCGCCAAGATCCTTGCCCTGCACGCCATGGCTGGTGCCGAGCAGATGCTTGAGCAGATATTCATGGCCCTTGCCCGACGAGCCGAGCAGATTGGATCGCCAGACAAACATGTTGCGCGGCCAGTTGGCCGGGTCGTCGGGATCGTGGCAGGAAAGTTCGAGATCACCGGATTTAAGCGACTCAACAACATAGTCTTTTGGCTCTTTTCCAGCCTCTTTCGCCGCCTTCGCAATATCGAGCGAATTGGTTTTGAGCTGTGGCGCAGAAGGCAGCCAGCCCATCCGTTCGGCACGAACATTGTAATCGATCAGCGAACCGCCCCAATCGCCTTCGGGTGCGGTGGGCGATATGATTTCGTTCACATCCAGCGTTTCGTAGCGCCATTGATCGGAATGGGCATAGAAAAAGCTTGTCGAGTTCATCTGCCGTGGCGGCCGGCTCCAGTCGAGGCCGAAGGCGAGCGGTAGCCAGCCGGTCTGCGGGCGCAGCTTTTCCTGTCCGACATAATGCGACCAGCCGCCGCCCGACTGCCCCACGCAACCGCACATGATCAGGAGATTGATGATCCCCCGATAGTTCATGTCCATATGGTACCAGTGGTTCAGCCCGGCCCCGAGGATGACCATCGATTTGCCTTTGGTCTTTTCGGCATTGGACGCGAATTCGCGCGCAACGGTAATGATGTGGTCGGCGGGAACCCCGGTTATCTGCTCGGCCCAGGCAGGTGTATAGGGCTCGTTCTCGTCGTAACTCTTGGCCAGATTATCGCCGCCTAGCCCCCGGTCCAGGCCATAATTGGCCATGAACAGGTCGTAGACTGTGGCGACATAGGCTTCGCCCTCCGCCAGCTCGACTTTCTTTACGGGAACCCGCCGCATCAGCGTATCGGGATGGTCTGTTCCCTCGAAATAGTCATGATCGCGATTGCCAAAATAGGGAAAGGCGACATCGAGGACGCCGTCCTGGTCCTGATCGAGAATATTGGTCAGGCGCAGTTTTGTATCTTCGCCGCCGCTTTCCTTCTCTTCCAGGTTCCATTTGCCCTTTTCGCCCCAGCGAAAACCGACCGATCCGTTCGGAGCGACGATGGTGCCGGACTTTTCGTCGAACGCGACCGTCTTCCACTCGCTATTATTGTCTTCGCCCAGCGCGCCTTTGAACTCGCTGGCGCGTACCAGCCGCTCGGGAACATATTGCCCGTCTTTCGCGACGAGGCGGACGAGCATCGGCATATCGGTATAGCGGCGGGCATAGTCTTCGAAATATTGGGCCTGCCGGTCGAGATGATATTCACGCAGGATGACATGGCCCATTGCCATGGCCAGGGCGGCGTCGGTGCCCTGTTTGGGGTGGAGCCAGATATCCGAAAATTTCGCCGCTTCGGAATAATCGGGCGAGACGACCACCGATTTGGTGCCCTTGTAGCGCGCCTCGGTATAGAAATGCGCGTCCGGTGTGCGGGTCTGGGGGACATTCGAGCCCCAGAGCATCAGGAAGCCGGAATTATACCAGTCTGCGCTTTCGGGAACATCGGTCTGCTCGCCCCAGGTCATCGGCGAGGCCGGCGGCAGGTCGCAATACCAGTCGTAAAAGGACATGCAGGTGCCGCCAAGCAGCGACAGGTAACGCGATCCGGCTGCATAGGAGACCATCGACATAGCGGGGATCGGCGAAAAACCGATAACCCGGTCGGGGCCATGCTCGCGGGCCGTATAGGCGTTGGCCGCTGCGATGATCTCCGTCACCTCGTCCCAGTCGGCGCGGACGAAGCCGCCATGGCCGCGGATCTTGGTGTAGGAATCCCGTTTCGCCTTGTCCTTTACGATTGAAGACCAGGCGGCAACGGGTTCCATCGTCTTGCGGGCCTCGCGCCACAGCTTGACGAGCCGCGAGCGCACCAGCGGGTATTTGAGCCGGTTGCCCGAATAGATGTACCAGCTGTAGCTCGCGCCGCGCGAGCAGCCACGCGGTTCATGATTCGGCAGATCCGGGCGCGTCCGCGGATAATCTGTCTGCTGGGTTTCCCAGGTGACGATCCCGCCCTTCACATAGACCTTCCACGAACACGAACCGGTGCAGTTCACGCCATGGGTCGAGCGGACGATCTTGTCGTGCTGCCAGCGCTTGCGATACCCGTCTTCCCAGCGGCGATCCTCTTTTGTGGTCACGCCGTGCCCGTCGGAAAAGGACTGTTTGGCGGTGAAGAAATTCAGGCGGTCGAGAAGATGGCTCATGGCATCTATTCCTTACTGGGCGGGCTGTGGCTGAAGCGGGATTTCACGGCCGCGTTCGATGTCGTGGAGCAGGCCGCCCCGGCGCGAATAAACGAACCAGGTGACCACGGCGCAGGCGGCGTAGAAGATCAGGAAACCCCAGAGCGCTGCATTGGGCGCGCCGGTCATCGAAATCGACGTGCCGTAAGATTTCGGGATGAAGAAGGCGCCATAGGCTGCGATCGCGGAGGTGAAGCCGATAATCGCTGCGGACTCTTTTTCCGCTCCGCGCAGCCGCTCGACTTCTGGAAGCTCCGGCATAAGCCTTGCCGTTTCCTTGCGCATGATGATCGGGATCATCTGGAAGGTCGAGGCATTGCCGACGCCGGTCGCGAAGAACAGCAGCATGAACATCGCGAAGAAGCCCCAGAAAGCACCCGGTTGATCCTTGATGCCGAGGAAATAGAGAACTCCGGCAACCGCGACGATCATCACGAGAAACACCCAGAAGGTAACCCGGGCACCGCCCCATTTGTCCGACACCCACCCCGTTGCCGCGCGAGAGATCGCACCGACCAGTGGACCGAGAAAGACATATTTCAGGGAATCGACTTCGGGGAAGGCGATGTTCGCGAGCAGCGGGAAACCCGCAGAATAGCCGATAAACGAACCGAATGTACCGGTGTAGAGGAAGCACATGATCCAGTTGTGCTTGCGCTGGAAAATCACCGCCTGTTCGGAGAAGCTCGCTTTGGCCGAGGCTATGTCGTTCATGCCGAACCAGGCCAGGGCGGCGCTGATCAGGATGAAAGGTATCCAGATAAAGCCGGCATTCTGGATCCAGAGCGGATCACCGCCTGCCACCGGTTGCGGATCGCCGCCGATTGCACCGAACACGCCCATGGTGATGACGATCGGTACGACGAACTGCATAACCGAGACTCCGGCATTGCCGAGCCCCGCGTTCAGCGCGAGCGCATTGCCCTTCTGCCGTTTCGGGAAGAAGAAGCTGATATTGGCCATGGACGAGGCGAAATTGCCGCCACCGAAGCCGCACAGCAGGGCCAGCGTCAGGAAGATGAAATAGGGCGTTTCCGGATTTTGTACGGCATAGCCGATGCCAAAGGCCGGGATGACCAGCGACAGGGTGCTCAGCGTCGTCCATAGCCGTCCACCGAAAATCGGAACCATGAAGCTGTAGAATATCCGCAGGGTCGCGCCCGACAGCCCGGGAAGTGCGGCCAGCCAGAAAAGCTGGTCGGTCGAATATGCAAACCCGATAGCCGGGAGTTTCGCGACCACGACTGACCAGACCATCCAGACGGAAAAGGCAAGCAACAGGCAGGGAATCGATATCCACAGATTGCGCTGGGCAATCTTCGCTCCCTTGTCGGCCCAGAACTCCTCGTCCTCGGGCCGCCAGTCGGTGAGCGTTGCCGCTTTCGTCTCGCGATGCTCTTTCGGTTTGTGAATGTCCTGCATTTCCGGAAATTCGGGAAGCTCGGACAATTTCTCGCCAACGGCTTTCTGTTCCATCTGCCGCACCGCGAAGTGCATCCAGAGCATGGCAACAGCGACCAGGGCGAAGAGCAGCATGAAGCAACTCGTCCATATCCCGGTCAGGTCGTTCATCGCGCCAAAGGCGATGGGCAGGATGAAACCGCCAAGGCCGCCGATCATGCCCACAAGGCCGCCGACCGCGCCGACATGGCCCGGATAATAGACGGGAATATGTTTGTAGACGGCCGCCTTGCCGAGCGACATGAAGAAGCCGAGGACGAAGATCGCAAGAACGAACGGCACCAGCCCCATCGACGTCGAGAATGCGATCGGCCCCTCTCTCACGTGGATGATGTTGGCGGTTTCGGGATGAGACC
>JBPOET010000180.1:0-4684 GCA_051251675.1 Parasphingopyxis sp.
GAGCAGGCCTGCGCCGAACATTCCAAGGGTGAACTGCTGAACTGCGGTTCGCGGATCGTTTCCGAATTTGCCGAGAGGGAATAGGATGACACCGACCGCCAGAATTTTGCTGCTGGGTTCGGGTGAACTTGGGAAGGAATTCGCGATCTCCTGCAAGCGGCTCGGCTGCCATGTGATCGCCTGCGATTCCTACGATAACGCGCCCGCGATGCAGGTGGCGGATGGGCGCGAAATATTCTCGATGCTCGATGGCGCGGCGCTGGGCGCGACGATCGAAAAGCATGCGCCCGATTTCATCGTACCCGAGATCGAGGCGATCCGGACCGAGGTGCTGGCCGAGTATGAAGCGAAGGGGTTTCGGATCGTGCCTTCCGCCAGGGCGGCGCAGATGACAATGAACCGCGATGCGATCCGCGATCTGGCGTCCGCAGAGCTCGGGCTGAAGACCTCCACCTATCGCTATGCGGAGAGCCGGGAGGAATTGCATGCGGCGGCGGAAGCGGTCGGCATGCCGCTCGTCGTGAAACCCGTCATGTCTTCTTCCGGCAAGGGCCAGAGCACGGTGCGCGACCCGGACGAGGTGGATGCGGCCTGGGACTATGCGGCGGCCGGCATGCGCGGCGACCGGCAGCGCGTGATCGCCGAGGCCTTCGTCGATTTCGATTACGAGATCACGCTGCTCACCGTGCGCGCGAAGGACGGCGTGCATTTCTGCCCGCCAATTGGCCATCGGCAGGAACGCGGCGATTATCGGGAAAGCTGGCAGCCGGCGGCGATGTCCGCAAAGGCGCTGGCCGAGGCGCAGGATATGGCTGCGAAGGTCGTCGAAGCCCTGGGCGGAGATGGGCGCGGCTGGGGCATTTTCGGCGTGGAGTTTTTCGTCAAGGGCGATACGGTTATCTTTTCCGAGCTCTCGCCGCGTCCGCATGATACGGGTATGGTCACGCTCGTTTCGCAAGACCTGAACGAGTTCGATCTCCATGCCCGGGCGGTCCTCGGTCTGCCCATTCCGCCGATCGCGGCGAAAGGCGCATCGGCCAGTGCGGTCATCCTCGCCGATCGCGAGGCGGCGGATTTTGCCTTTGCAGGTGTGGAAGACGCGCTGGGCAAGGCGGGCGACGGCTGCCATATCGATGTCCGACTGTTCGGCAAGCCGGTCACCCGGCCATGGCGGCGCATGGGCGTCGCCTTGGCGCGGCTGGACGACGGCACGGTTGAAGACGCATGCGCGGTGGCCGTGGAAGCGGCGTCACGCGTCAACATTGTTTACAGGGAAGAATGACGATGGATCCGACTCTCTATGGCATCCCCAATTGCGACAGCATCAAAAAGGCGCGGAAATGGCTCGAACGCCGCGGCGTCAACTATGCCTTTCACGACTATAAGAAAGCCGGCATCGATGAGGCCAAGCTGCGCGAATGGATGAGCGAAGTGGGCTGGGAAGTGTTGCTCAACAAGCGCGGAACCACTTTTCGCGATCTTCCCGACGAGATGAAAGCGGATGTCGACGAGGATATGGCGGTGGCCCTGATGAAAACACATCCCTCGATGATCAAACGACCCGTTCTCGAGAGCGAAGGTCCGCTGATCGTCGGGTTCAAGGGCGGCGAGTATGAAACGGCGCTGGGTCTGGAACCCGAGTGATGGTCACGGCGCGCTGGAACGGTGAAATCATCGCGCAGAGCGATGCAACGATCTTGGTCGAGGACAACCACTACTTCCCGCGTGTCGCCGTGAACGAACATCTGCTCGTCGAGAGCGAAACGACGAGTTTTTGCCCGTGGAAGGGAACGGCGTCCTATTATTCGCTGCTCGTGAATGGCGAAACCAACCCTGACGCGGCCTGGTATTATGCCGACCCCAAAGAGAAAGCGGCGTCCATTGCCGATCATATCGCTTTCTGGAAGGGCGTGGAGGTTAGCTAGGCCGGCTTATTTTTCGCCGGTTATCGTTCCTCGACCTGATCTTCCCGATAGGCTTGCATAACCTCGTCCAGATCGCCTTCGTCATCGGCTTCGGCCCGTTCCGGAGTGTTCAAGGGCCGACTTTCTTCCGGTAGCAAGCAGATCTCGGCCCGCACGGGCAAATGGTCCGATCCCACGGCGTCGCCTGTGCTCAGGCTGTAAAGGCCGAACTCCTCGGTGAAGAAGACATGGTCGAGCGGCCAGCGAAACGCCGGGAGCGAGGCGGGAAAGGTCGCATAGAAACCGCGGCCGATCCGTGGGTCGACGTAGCGCCCGACCCGGCGAAACAACTGGGACGTTTCGGACCAACCGACATCGTTGAAATCGCCAACGGTAAAGGTCGGCATTCCGCTGTCGCGCGTCATCATCGCAGCGATGGCGATCTCCGCATCGCGTTCTTCCGTATCCTGGCCGGGATGCGGAGGACGGGGGTGGAGAGCGGAAAGCCGGAAAGCACTGCCGGCGGGTGTCTGCAAGACCCCATGGAAGGACGGCGTGCCCGGCTCGGTCAGGTTGACCATGCGGCCGTTTCTGACGGGCAGGCGGGATGCAAAAACCAGGCCGTATTTGTTGGAGAGCGGCGCTTCGAAGCGATGGGGGAACCGGACAAGCGCCGGCTCCATCGCCTCGACCCATGCCGCATCGGTTTCCATAAGTACCAGAATGTCGGGATTCTCCCGCGCTATCAGTGCCAGAGTGCGATCATAGTCGCGATTGTCCTGCAATACGTTGAGGCTGAGCGTCAGGAAGCAATGGGCTTCGCGCTCATCGTCCGTGACGTCGATGGTCTGCGCTTCGACGCTCGCCAGTACCGTGTAGGGCCAGATATGGCCTGCATGGTAGGCGAGCGCCGCCAACAGGGTCGCTGCCAGCGGCCAGCGCCAGCGATAGCGAATAAAGCAGACCGCAAGAAACACCAGCATCCCTGCGGTGAGCAGAGCGAGTCGCGGGAAATCCCATATCCGGATCCACCACTGGTTGGAGGGGACAGCGCTGGCGATTGTTGCGAGAATGATGATGAGCGCCGCCGCGGCAACCAATGCGACCACGGCAATGCGACATGAGAAACCGCTGCTTTTTTTTGGAGCCGTCAATATTGTGCCTTCCCAGATTGCCAGCAATGCGCGCGGCCCCCTCTGTTGTGAGGCGTATCGCTGCGATAGCTGGCCAATCCTTTCAGACAAAGCTAAAACCGGCGCCATGTCCACCACCTTCACCCTCGATACCAAAACCGATCGCGCGCATCCGACGCCGAAGCCGATGAAACGGCTTACCGTGCCAGCCATCCGGTCGCGCAAAACCGACGGCAAAACGGGCGAACCCCTCGTCATGCTCACGGCCTATACGGTGCGGACGGCGCAGCTGCTCGACCCGCATTGCGATATGTTGCTGGTCGGGGATTCCCTGGGGCAGGTCGTCTATGGTCTGGATTCGACGATTCCGGTGAGCCTCGACATCATGATCGCGCATGGCGCGGCGGTTGTCCGGGGCAGCTATCACAGCGTCGTGATCGTCGATCTACCGTTCGGTTCCTATGAGGAAAGTCCGGAGCGTGCGATCCGTTCGGCAACCCGCGTGATGAAGGAAACCGGGGCCGCCGCAGTCAAGATGGAGGGCGGCGAGGCGATGGCCGAAACGGTTGCGTTTCTAACGGCACGGGGCATTCCGGTGATGGGGCATGTCGGCCTGACTCCCCAGGCCGTCAACATTCTCGGAGGGCACAAGGTGCAGGGCCGCGACGATGCCACGGCGGCCAAGGTTGTCGCGGATGCCAAGGCGATAGATCAGGCCGGTGCCTTTGCCATTGTGATCGAGGGTGTGATCGAGCCTATCGCCATCGAGGCGACCCGGGCGGTATCCTGTCCTACAATCGGTATCGGCGGATCGGCGCAATGCGATGGTCAGGTGCTGGTGACCGAAGATATGCTTGGCATGTTCGATCGCGTCCCGCGGTTCGTAAAGAAATTCGACGATCTGGCGACGAACATCAGCAAAGCCGTTGAAACATATGCTGCCGACGTACGCAGCCGGAGCTTTCCCGAAGAGGCGCAGACATATCAACCCAAGAAATAGGACCGCCGCCGCGGCCGTGGTTCACAATTGCTTTCCCTTGGCGCGGCGCGCCGCTAAGGTCCGCCGCCATAACGAATTGGAGATGAGAGTTGGCGATTGCGCCGCAAGATAATTCCGCTTTCATGCGCGAAGTCGACGAGGAGGTCCGCAAGGAACAGGCGGTCCAGTTCTGGGATCGTTGGGGCAAGTGGATCGCCGGACTGGTTATCATCGGCCTCGCGGCCTTTGGCGGCTGGCTTTACTGGAGCAACCAGCAGACTTCGGCCGCTGAAGCCGAAGCCGAGCAATTGTCCATGCTGCTCGAAGGTTTGAGTGACGGAACCAACACGGATGTGGAAGACGAGCTTACTGCGCTGGCGGAATCTCCGCGCCCGATTATTCGCGCGGAGGCCTTGCTGACCCAGGCGGCGCTGGCGCTGCAGGGCGAGGACCGGGCTCGCGCCATAGAGATTTTTGCCGCCATTGCCGCGGATGATGGGCTTCCGCAACAGTTTCGCGATATTGCAACGATCCGCCAGACGGCCGTCGAGTTTGAGGATATGGAGCCGCAGGCGGTGATCGACCGGCTGGCAAGCCTTGCAGTGCCGGGCAATCCATGGTTCGGCAGCGCTGCTGAACTCACGGCGGTGGCGATGATCCGGATGGGC
>JBPOET010000181.1:0-4682 GCA_051251675.1 Parasphingopyxis sp.
GCGATTACCATGGGGGTTGTGATTTTGGTGTTGCGGGCTTTTCTGCTACGCGACAAGCCTGAACCGGCGGAGACAGAGTAATGCGTAAAGTGATGGTGGTAACGAGCCTTGTTGTGATGGGCGCAAGTCTTTCAGCATGCAGCGTTTTCGGCGGCGGGCGGGATCGCCCCGACGAGTTCCTCGTATCGCGTTCCGCGCCGCTGGTGATTCCGCCCGATTTCGCGCTCACCCCGCCGCGCCCCGGCGAACCGGCAGCCCGCGGCGCCGATTCGAGCACCCAGGCGCTTCAGGCGATGTTCGGCGGCCCGGCTCCGCGCAGCGCGGCCGAAGCGGCGCTGATCAGCGAAGCCGATCCCGCATCGGCCCGGCCCGGCATTCGCAGCAATGTCGGCGATCCCGATACCCAGACGGTCGATTACGGCTCGACGACTCAGGCTATCCTGAACGCGCCCGAGGGCGATGCTCCCGAAGCGACGGTTTCGACACCGCAATAAGGCGAGAGATTTGAGAGAAACCGTTTACCCTGAGCTTGTCGAAGGGTTGCTCTTTCTCTCTCCCGTTGAAGAAATAAAGACAGGGCTTCGACACGCTCAGCCCCAACGGGCGGGGTAAGCGATTCATGCGCGCCCTGCTCTTCCGCAGACTGTTCACCGCGATACCGACGCTGCTGGGCGTCGTGATCCTCTCTTTCGTGCTGATGCGGCTTGCGCCCGGCGGGCCGTTCGACGGCGAACGCGCGCTCGACGAAGAAACCCGGGCTGCACTGGATGCGGCCTATGGCCTGAACCTGCCGCTCGGCGAGCAGATCATACTCTATATCGGCAGGATGGTGCGTGGCGATTTCGGGCCGAGCCTTGTCTATCGCGACTTTACCGTCAGCGAGCTGATCGCACAGGGCCTGCCGGTCTCGCTTACCATCGGCGGGCTGGCGCTGCTGCTGGCCTGCGCGCTGGGCGTTGCCGGCGGCCTTTGGGCCGCAGTTCGCGCCGGGCGCTGGCAGGATGAAGCGATCATGGGCGCAGCAACGCTGCTGACGGCCTTGCCTGTATTCGTCACCGGGCCGCTTTTCGTGCTGGTCTTTGCACTCGGCCTGGGCTGGTTGCCGGTATCGGGCTGGGAAGCGGGCAGCCCCGCCCATCTCGTCCTGCCCGTCATCGCCCTTGCGCTGCCCTTTGCCGGCGCCATCGCCAAGCTCACCCGGGCGGGTCTCGCAAAGGCGCTGAACGAGGATCATGTCCGCACGGCACGGGCGCGAGGTCTGCCAGAAGGCCGGGTTATCGCCCGCCACGCTCTGCGGCCGGCGCTCGTTCCGGTCGCCAGCTATCTCGGTCCCGCTGCGGCGGGCCTGCTCACCGGCGCCGTCATTATCGAGACTGTCTTCGCCCTGCCCGGCCTCGGCCGCTATTTCGTGCAGGGCGCGCTCAACCGAGACTATCCCCTCGTGCTCGGCGTCGTCACCCTCTATGCCGGGCTCATCATCCTGTTCAATCTCGTTGCCGACCTCATCTATGGCTGGCTCGACCCGAGGATGCGTGCGGAATGAACCGCCGGGCCACCCCAGGCAATCCCCGCACCGGCCGCGGCAGACCGGGCCGCATCCCGCTCCTGATCGTCGCGGCGATCGCGCTTGCAGCCCTGGTCGTTCCGCCTCTCCTGCCCTGGACGCACAGCGCGATCGACTGGGACGCTGTCCGCGCCCCGCTCTTCGCACCCGGACACCTGCTGGGCACCGATACGGTGGGCCGCGACCTGCTGGCCCGCACGCTGGTCGGCACGCGCGTCACGCTCGCCGTGGCGCTAGCGGCCGCACTGGTCGCGCTGATAATCGGCACGGCATGGGGCGCGATCGCCGGCTGGTGCGGCGGCAGGATCGACGAGGCGATGATGCGGATCGTCGACGGGCTTTACGCCCTCCCCTTCATGTTTGTCGTCATCCTGCTGATGGTCGTGTTTGGACGCAGCATCGTCCTCGTCTTCATCGGCATCGGCGCGGTCGAGTGGCTGACCATGGCGCGGGTCGTGCGGGGACAGGTCATCGCGCTGAAGGAACGACCCTTCGTCACGGCCGCCGAGGCCGCGGGGGCTTCGCCGGTGCGCATCCTGACCGGCCATATTCTGCCCAATGTCGCCGGCGTGGCGCTCGCCTATCTGCTCCTCACCGTGCCGCAGGTCGTGATGGTCGAGAGTTTCCTCTCCTTTCTGGGGCTGGGCGTCCAGGAACCGCTGACCTCGCTCGGTATCCTCGTCAAGGAAGGCGCGGACGATATGGATCTCCAGCCCCATGCCCTGCTGATACCGGGCGGCGTGCTGGTCCTCGTCATCGTCTGCCTGACCATCGCGGGCGAGCGCCTGCGCGACAGGCTCGCCCGATGAGCGTCTACACGGTCGAAGGACTGCACGTCCGGATCGACGGGAAATCCGTTGTCGAGGATGTCGGTTTCACGGTCGATGCAGGCGAGTGCGTTGCGCTGATCGGGGCCTCGGGCTCGGGCAAGAGCCAGTGCTGCCTTGCGCCTTTCGGCCTGTCGCCCGGTATTCCGGCCGGATCGGCAAGGCTCGGTGGGACCGAATTGATCGGCGCCGACCCCGCGAAGCTGCGGCATATACGCGGAAAGGATGTCGGCTTCGTTTTCCAGCATCCGCTGACGGCCCTTACACCGCACCTGACCATCGGCGCGCAGCTCGCCGAGGCCTGGCGGCAAGGCGGCGCACCGCCGCCCTTGCGCGGCGACATGATTGCGACATTGGATCGTGTCGGCCTGGACGAACCGGAAAGCCGGCTCGACCAGTTTCCGCATCGCCTGTCCGGCGGCCAGCGACAGCGTGCGCTGATCGCCATGGCCATCGCCCACCGGCCAAGACTGCTGGTTGCCGACGAGCCCGTCAGCGCGCTCGACGCCAGCTTGCGCGCGGAAATCATGGCCCTGCTCGGCACATTGCGGCGCGAGGACGGCCTCGCCCTGCTGCTTGTCAGTCACGATCTGGCCGCGCTCGACCGCCATGCCGACCGGCTGGTCATGCTGCGGGACGGCCGGATCGAGGAAAGCGGCACGGCTGCCCAGCATCTGGCCGCGCCGACAAGCGCCTATGGCCGGGCGCTGGTCGCGGCGACGCCCAGGCTGACCGATACGCCGCCGGATCTGGCCGAAACGGGATCCCCGCTCCTGCTGGCCGAGAATGTCCGTGTCTCCTTTCCTCGGCCCGGCTGGAGACGGGGCCGCATCACGGCGGTTTCCGGAGCATCGCTGACCGTGCATGAAGGCGAGGCGCTGGCGCTCGTCGGGGGGTCGGGGTCGGGCAAGTCAACGCTCGCCCGTGCCATTGCGAGGCTTGGGCCGCTTGATCGCGGGCAGGTGTACTGGCGCGGGGAGGCCCTGCCCGAACGCAAGCGCATGCTCCCCCGCCACCGCCGCCCGATCCAGCCGGTCTTTCAGGACCCGACGGCGAGCCTGGATCCGCAGTGGCGGGTATCGGACATCATCGCCGAACCGCTTCGGCATTTGCGACCGGGCCTAGGAAAAGGGGATCGGACCGAACTTGTCGGGGCGGCCCTGCAGGAGGTCGACCTGCCTGCCGAATTTGCCGAGCGCCTGCCGCGCGCGCTTTCCGGCGGACAAGCCCAGAGGGTCGCCATCGCCCGGGCACTGGTTAGCGAGCCTGAAATGCTGGTGCTCGACGAAGCGACATCGGCTCTCGATGTCCTTGTCGCGGGCCGGGTGCTCGATCTGCTCGAGCGGCTCCGGCATAAGCGCAATCTGGCGCTGTTGTTCATCACTCATGACCTCGCCGTTGCGCGGCGGCTCTGTCACCGCATAGCTGTTATGGAGGCGGGAGAGATTGTCGAAGAAGGGCCGGCGCAGCGGATAATCGCCACGCCGGCCCATCCGGCTACTCAAAAACTTGTCGCGGCCTCGGGCGTTTAGAAGCTGACACCGAGCGTACCGACAACCGCGCCGTCCGTGCCCGGCCCGTCCACCGCCGTCGAGACATAGGCGACGCCGACGGAGAGCATGCCGAACGCGGCTTCAGCGCTCAGGCTCCAGTCCCAATAATCGCCGTCCGGATCGACCGACAGGCTGCCGTCTGTGTATCCGAGATGGCCGCCGACTGAGATTGGCGTACCCGGAATGCCGATACCGACATCGGAATAAACATAAAGATTGTCATCGTTGCCGATCGCATTCTGGCTCGGCGCCCATGCGACCCCGGTCGTGACTTCCGCCGGTCCGATTGCATAGGTAAGCGAGGCATAGGGCTCGACATAGTCGGCATCGCCGACATTGCCGTTCGGGTAGAGATAGGCGAGTATGCCGACATCGAGGGTCAGGCCCGATGCGACTTCGCCCGACCAGCCAGCATAAATGTCCAGCTCGGTATGGCCGAAAACCGGGCTGTCCTCGATCGACGAGGCCCAGGTGCCGACATAGAAACCGCTGATATGCTCGATATCGATCCCGCCCTGGATCGCGATATCCTCGTCAGAAAAGGAAACGCCACGAAACCGATAGTCCGTCACAAGCGCGGCATTACCGGAAAGGTTGAAACCGCCGCCAAGTTCTTCGGCATGGACTGGTGTGGCGATGGCTGTAGTGGCCAAAAGGGCGAGGCCAAAAATCGAGGTGCGCATAATATATCCTTTTCGTTCGAATACGGTTCTATTCGTCCCAGCGCACCCCTCGCTC
>JBPOET010000182.1:0-4681 GCA_051251675.1 Parasphingopyxis sp.
CGTCGACACGGATCGTCATATAGCGAATGACGTCTTCGTTGATGCGCGTCTGGCGCTCAAGTTCCTCGACGACATTACCCGGTCCGTCGACATGGAGCATAACGAAATGCGCCTTGCGATTTTTCTGGATCGGATAGGCAAGCGATTTGAGACCCCAGGTCTCGGTGCGCGTTACCTTGCCGTCATGGGATTCGATGATCTTGGTGGCTTCCTCGGCAAGCGTATCGACCTGGGCTTGTGCCAAATCCTGACGCGCGAGAAAGACATGCTCGTAAAGAGCCATGCTTCTTTTACCTTTCTGGCCGATCGCTGACGCCGCACCATGCGAACGCCCCTCCGGCTTTCTTCAAAAATCAGGGGCAAAGCGCAGGCGCTTCACCCCGGAAGCGGGCCAATTAGGGGTTTCGCGCGGCTTTGGCAAGCGATTATGCCGGGTTGCCGGAAACTTCCGCCCGGGTTGAGGCTGGTCGGTGCGGGGCGCGGTAAGCCGGGTGTTTCAGTGTCCAGTCCGCATCCATCGGCGCAGCCGGTGCGTCCTGTCCGACACGGTTTTGGGCCTGGTCGGCCCAATCAGCTGAGAAAGAATGGTTCTTCAAGCCGAAGTGACAAACCGGCTTCGCAATAATAAGTTGAATCGCGCACTCTGCGCTTAACATCGAACATTTTTCCGTCTTTTCCAGTCTCGAAAAAAATGAGGAATCCATGAGCCCATCTGCACTCGCCCGCCTCAGTCTATCCCTAGTATCCGCTGCCGCTTGTGCAGCTCTGGCTGTTCCAGCGGCAGGCCAGCCCGCCGTGATGGCGCGAGCGGCGTCTCAGGAGGTTCGCCCGGTTCAGTTTTCCCCTTCGATTGCTGCACAACGGGGTGTTCTGGTGTTGCCGTTGGCGAGCATGGACGAACTACCGGCTCGCGCTGCTACTCTGTCCGCACCTGAACAGGCCGCGATTGCGCGGGCCCTTGAAACGTCGGAATTCAGTTTCGCGGAAAGGCAACGGCTGTCTCTGCGCGGTATCGGGGAATGGCATCAGATTTTGGTCGTCGGGCTAGGCGATCATCCGAGCCAGGCCGAGTATCAGAGGGTCGGCGCGGTAACGGGCCGCGCATTGCTGGACGAGGCAGAGGCCGTGACGGTTGCCGCCGGCGGTATGACGGGCGAGGCGGTGGCGGCTTTTGCCACCGGCATGGGGCTCGGCGACTATCGCTCCGATCTCTACACGGCCCGTGAAGAGCAAGGCCGAGAACGCGGCGGGGTGACGATCGTTTCCGATGCCGCATCGGCCGCACGCGCCAGCTTTGAAAATCGGGGCACAGCGATGATCGCGGCCATGAACTGGACACGCGATATCTCGAACGAACCCGGCAATGCCGTGTATCCGGAAAGTTTTGTGGAGCGCGCGCGTTCGGCTCTTTCAGGGTTGGATGGCGTCAGCATCGAGGTGCTGGACGAGAACCGGATGGGTGAACTGGGCATGGGCGCAATCCTCGGCGTGGGCCGGGGGTCGGAACGGCCGCCGCGCATGATGATCGTGCGATATAATGGCGCGGGTACGACATCTGAACGGCCCGTCGTGCTCGTCGGCAAGGGGATAACCTTCGATACTGGCGGGATTTCCATCAAGTCACGCGACAATATGGAAAATATGCGCATGGACATGTCTGGCGCGGCGAGCGTTGTCGGTACCGTATTGGCGCTGGCCCGGTCGCGGGCTCCGGTGAACGTCGTGGCGGTCGCGGCACTGGCAGAGAATATGCCCGGCGGACGGGCCATTCGCCCGGGCGATGTCCTGCAGGCCATGAACGGCAGGACAATTCAGGTGATCAGCACGGACGCCGAGGGCCGGCTGGTCCTTGCCGACGCCTTTTCCTGGGTTGAGCGCAATCTCGATCCGGCGGCGGTGGTCGATGTCGCCACGCTGACCGGATCGGTCCGGGGTGCGCTGTCGGATGATTATGCGGGGCTGTTCTCGCGGCACGATGCGCTTGCCGGGCAATTGGCTGGGGCGGGTGAAATCGTCGGCGAGCCGCTTTGGCGTTTGCCCATCCATGAGAGCTACGCCGATGATATGCGCTCGACGATCGCTGACCTTCGCAACACCAGTTCGGGAAGTGGAGGCGGTGCCGGAACAGCCGCCTTTTTCCTTGGCGAGTTTCTGAGCCGGGATTTGCCCTGGGCCCATCTCGATATTGCCAATATGGCATGGTCGGGCGCCAATGACTGGAAACCGGACGGCTCCACCGGTTTTGCGGTTCGCCTGCTCGACCGGTTCGTCCGCGATTTTCGGCATGTCGAACGTAGCGAGTAGCCAGGTCGGCTGAACGCCAGCTCGCCCACCTCGCTTGCCTTGAAGAAGCCAGCCGCACATAGGATTGACGGTGAGGGGAATGACAATGGTGCGGATATGGTATGGATGGGCTGCGGCGCTGGCGGTCTGCATTTTTTCGACCACTGCCATGGCTCAGGGGCCGGAGCCGATAGAGCTGCCGACCGCACCGGTTATCGACGGACAGGTTTATCCCGACTGCCGCTATGATTACCGCGAACGCAATCTGGCGCGATCCCGGGTCGAGGATATCGCAGCGTGTATCGAGCGGATAGATGGATATTATACCGACGTCGTGACGCCATTTGCGCTGGGACTGGACGCCGATGAGGCGACGGCGGAGGAGAACGATGCCGCCTATCGGGCCGTAGAAGCACGCTACCGCGACGATCGCGAATATCTGGGCGAACGCTATTGCCGTTATGCCGAATGCGAAGACTATGCGCCGACGGCGCTCAGCGGCGAGCGCGACATGGCGGACGGCATGCAGCAATGCGGCGAGCCGGGAGACACGATTTATCTGGAAGGCCTGATCGGGCTTTTGGTGAATCGGGCGCGGCAAATCGATACGGGCACGAATTTTACCGGCGCGCTGATAGGATTTGCGTGTCGGCTGGAGCCCGAAGAACGCCTGGCTGCAGCCGCAGCGAGCGACGAGGTTATCGCCCGGGAAGAGGTTGGCGCGACGGCTGCATGGACCAGCCCCTCGCGGGAAGAGGTGTCGGGATCCTCGACCGTTATCGCCATGAATTCGGAGCCTTCGGGCGCTACCTGCCTCGACATTACCGATGTCATCATCATTGGCGGCGAGGAAGAGCGCGCCACACGCAGAATGTGCCGGGCGCCGGGGGAGAGCCGCTACGTCCTGCAAGGCTGACGGACGGCGAGGGGCCGGATCATGCTGATCCTGTTCAACAAGCCCTATGGCGTACTTTCCCAGTTCACCGACAAGGGAATGGCGACGAAACGGCCGACGCTTTCGAAACATATCGATCTGCCGCGCGTATATCCCGCGGGCAGGCTGGACCGGGACAGCGAGGGCCTGTTGCTGCTGACCGACGATGGCGGGCAGCAGGCGCGGATTGCCGATCCGAAGTTCAAACTGCCGAAAACCTATCTGGTGCAGGTCGAGGGAGAGCCGGACGAGGCCAGCCTGGACAGGCTGAGGCGCGGCGTCGAACTGAAAGACGGCATGACCCGGCCCGCCCAGGTGGAGCGGATTGCCGATCCTGCTCTCTGGCCCCGTAATCCGCCGATCCGCGTCCGCAAAACCGTGTCCGACTGCTGGCTTAAACTGACGATCCGGGAGGGGCGCAACCGGCAGGTGCGGCGGATGACCGCAGCCGTTGGGTATCCAACGCTGCGGCTGGTCCGATGGAGTGTCGGGGACTGGACGGTGGCGGGCTTGCAACCCGGAGAATGGCGGCGGGCGGAAGGCGGTGCCAGTCGGCGCTGAACGAGCGGAAATTTCGCTTTTCTATCGGTGAAACGCCGGCGCATCATGTGTAATATGCTGATTTTTATCGAAAATATGCAAAAGATGTCCGTGTGACAATTTCTTCATATTTGCCGCCCATGATGAGGTGAGGAGGCGTGGCTTATGATTGCGCTCGTCAAAGCTCTGATACCCGGAGCCATATTGTCCCTGGCAGTGTCCCTGTTCGTCGGTTCGGGCGGGTCGCGCGGCGGCTTTCTCAATGTTCACCAGGTCACGCTGGCCGGTTATGACTTTCACTGGTCATGGCCGCTATTCCTAGTAGGAACGGCATTGGCATGGGCCATTTTGCTGATGATGGACTGAGAATCGGCGCGCATTCGCTTTCTAGGCGAAGGCAAGGCTGCCCCGGTTGAACAATGCGGTGGCCAACGCCAGCAATGCAGTCGACTCCAGCTGATCCGCATCGAGCGTGAAACGCGTTTGCGTGCACAGCTGCTGCGCGAAGGCGGCGTTTTCTGCTCTACAGGCGAAAGTTTCTCCGTCGACGAATAGCGAGACGGCATCGTGACCGTCCCGGATAAAGGAAAAGCGACTGGCCGGATTGCGGCATAGAACCGCGCCCGCGGCGCAGCGGGCGCGCAACTCTCCGGGTGCGATCGGCGCCTCCGGGCGCCAGTCCATATCGGGATATTTGGGCGTGCTGACATAACGCCCCAGCCAGCGCGCGAACCTGTCGCGGTCATAGAGGGTTTCGGCAACCATCGCGTGAAGCCGCTCGAGCGCCGCTTCGGATATTTCGCCGGGATTGGCTTGCAGGGGCAGATCGGGGTCCCCGTACCGATCGTCAGTCCCCATTTCGCTGAGCAGATCGTCGCACCAGTCGCCGATCAGCTCGCTGCGGGACGGGGCCCGGAAACCGAC
>JBPOET010000183.1:0-4675 GCA_051251675.1 Parasphingopyxis sp.
GAGGAGAAGAAACGCCCGTCCGGTAAAAGCCGGGCGGGCGTTTTCTGTTGATCGTCAGGCACGCACCTTGGTTCGGACGGCACATGCGGCTCTGTCTGTCAGAAATCTCCTGCGGGAAATCGCCAGGTTGAACCTGACAAATCTATCCGAAATCGCGCGACAGTTCGGCGCGCATCTCCTCGCCCATGATCGCCGCATGGCCATAAGCCGGATGATCGATCTGGAAGAGAATCTGGCCGGCCGTATCGCGAAATTTCGCTTTCTGCTCGGCGGTAAAGCCGAAGTGCAGGAACAGCACGGCGGAAGCCTTGCCGCCAGCGCTTTCGCGGTCGACATCCTGTTCGGGAACGGCGCCGATCTTCTCGCCGTCCATAACGATATGGATATGGTCGATCACCCCGCCAAGCTGGTGCAGCAGTGCGTCGCGCCGCGCCGGGTCTTCGACTTCGAACATCAGGGTGCAAGTCAGCTCGTCGCCATTGGGGATCATCGGGTTATAGGCGGCCAGCTCGTCGACAAGCTGCTCCTCTCCGCCCTTTTCGATGCGCAGCATTTCCTGCACCTGCAGCCACATCGTGTCCCACGATTCGAAGTACACGGTGACATGCGGGCCGACGGCAAGGCGGCGAAAGCGCTTGCGTAGCAGATTCTCCTCGCGCTTTTCGGCGCGGATCTGCTCGTAATCGGCGAGCCCCATAATGTCGTCTGCTGTGATTTCGCGCGTGTTGCGAGGCATGTCCAATTCCTAAAATCCGTAAGCTTTGGCGACCAGCTCGATGGGATGGCCAATGCGTTCTGGCACATCCTCGCCGCCGCCCGCCTTCATCACTTCGCGCAGGTGGGGCCCTGCCAGCGGGCATTCGCTGACGACATAATCGGGACTGGTCTTTTTCAGATTGCGCACCGTTGGCCGGGCGAGCTTGACGGCGGTGTCGTGATTGTCCGCCATGATGCCCCATTTGCCGCCATGGCCCGAACAGCGCTCGACAATGCTGGGCGTCGCCCCGGGAATGAGTTTGAGCATCTCCATCGCCTTGGCTCCGATATTCTGGGCCCGGCTGTGACAGGCGAAATGCAGGCCGATCCGGCTCGCCATTTCGGGCACTTCCACCAGCCCTTTGTCCTTGGCCAGCTCGACAACATATTGGGCGAGATCGCGCGTATGTTCGGCCAGCTTCCGCACGGCCGGATTATCCGGCAGGATCAGCGGCCATTCGAACTTCAGCATAAGCGCGCAGGACGGGGTGAGCGCGACGATATCGTAACCGCGATCGATCAGCGGCCCGAAATGGGCGGCCACGGCCTCGGCGCTTTTCGCCACGCCGGCAAGATCGCCATTTTCCAGCAGCGGCATGCCGCAGCAATGGGGATGTTCGATCCGGCAGGATACGCCATTGTGGGAAAGCACATCGAGCGCCGCCCTGCCCGGCGTGGAATCGTTGAAATTGGCGTAGCAGGTGGCATAGATCGCCGCCTTGCGCCCGAAATTGGGCGCCTCGACATTCACTGCCGGCATCGATCTCGCCGGGGTCTTGCTGAACTGCTTGGACTCATAGCGCGGCAGGTGCGCGCGCTTGTCGATGCCCAGCGTCTTTTCCATCGCGCCCCGGGTCAGCCCGTTCGTTTCTCTGGTCGCCCAATTGGCGATGCCGGAAACCTTGGTCGCGAGTTTGCCGTTGCGGTCGGTCTTGGCCAGCTCCCTGTCCGCAAATGCGGTTTCGCCCTTTTTATGCTCGATCGCACGGGCGCGGAGCATCAGGTGCGGGAAATCGAGATCGAAATCATGGGGCGGCACATAGGGGCACTTCACCATGAAACACATGTCGCATAGCGTGCAGGCATCGACGACCGGTTTGAAATCGGTGCTGTCGAGACTCTCGACATCCTCATTCTCGCTGTCGTCGATCAGGTCGAAAAGCTGGGGGAAGCTGTCGCACAGATTGAAGCAGCGCCGGCATCCATGGCAGATATCGAAAACCCGGCGCAGCTCGGCATCGAGCAGATCGGGATCGTAAAATTCATCCTCCTGCCAGGCGATCGGATGGCGCGTTGGCGCTTCCAGGCTGCCTTCCTGCATGAATAATCTCCTGAATTCGTCACCCTGAACTTGTTTCAGGGTCCACCTCTCAGCCCGCAAAGTCTGCGCGGGAGGAAGAGTGGATGCTGAAACAAGTTCAGCATGACGTTCAAAGAAACGGGGATCGGCCGTTGCCAGCCGACCCCTGCCTGCATCATCGACGCTTACGCTTCGGCTTTCAGCGTATCGAGCGTCCGCTGGAATTTGCCGGCATGGCTCTTTTCCGCCTTGGCCAGCGTTTCGAACCAGTCTGCGATTTCCTCGAAGCCCTCTTCGCGCGCGGTTTTCACCATGCCCGGATACATGTCCGTATATTCATGGGTTTCGCCCGCGATCGCAGCGCCGAGATTTTCCTCGGTCGAACCGATCGGCTCGCCGGTTGCCGGATCGCCGCATTCCTCCAGGAATTCGAGATGGCCGTGCGCATGGCCGGTTTCGCCTTCCGCGGTCGAACGGAATACGGCGGCGACATCGTTGTGACCTTCGATATCGGCCTTTTGCGCGAAATAGAGATAGCGGCGATTGGCCTGGCTTTCGCCGGCAAATGCGGCCTTGAGATTTTCCTCGGTCTGGCTGCCCTTGAGTTCCATGATATCTTCTCCTGATTGAAATAACGATGCACCGGCACGGGCCGATGACGCAATTATGATGCTAGCTTATCCGCGTGAGTCGGTGAAAGCGGATTTTGCAGATGGTGCTGAGCGACGGAAGCGATCAATCGCTTGATTTTAATTGATAATGCTTCTCAATAATAGATGAGAGCAAAGGCGCCCGTCTGCGGAAATTCCTCTTGCGGGAAATCGCCGGCCGGGCGCGCGCTCCCCCGGCAGATCATTCCGGCGCCAGGATTTCCAGCGCCGCCGTCACCAACGCTTCCGTTGCCGTGCTCACCACCGCTTCGGCATCCGGCGCCCACAGCCCGCTGTGCAGGGACGGCAATTCGATCTCGCCGCGCTCGGCCGCTTCCCAGCGGTCCATCGGCACACCGCCGACCCAGAAAAGGACGCTCTGGATATTCTCGCGGTCCGCGCGCCAGAAGCGGCTGAAATCCTCGCCGCCCATGACCGGCTCGCCTTCCAGCACCCGCGCTTCGCCGAAACGGCCACGCCATACATTCATCAGCTCGCCGGTAAGATCGGGTGTGTTGTAGACCGCCGGCGTGAACTCGTTGCGGCGGGTGACTTCCGGCATCAGCTCTTCGGGCAAGCCCGCGACGATCCCCTCGGCGCGCGCAATTCGCTCGATCCCCGAAAGCAGCTGTTCGCGCACTTCGTCGGTATAGCTGCGCACGGTGAGCAGCAGCTGCGCCTGGTCCGATATGATATTGTGCTTGGAACCGGCCCGGAAACTGCCGACCGTGACGACCGCCGGCTGCTGCGGATCGACTTCCCGGCTCACCAGTGTCTGCAGGGCGCCGACGATCCGGGAGCCCAGCACGATCGGATCGCGGGTTGTGTGTGGATAGGCGCCGTGTCCGCCAACCCCGTGTACATGGATATCGACACTGTCGACATTGGCCATGGCAAAGCCCGGCACCACGCCGATCGACCCGGCCGGCGCCGATGCGGAATCATGGAAAGCGAGCGCAAAATCCGGTTTCGGGAAACGCTCGTACAGGCCGTCTTCCAGCATCATCCGTGCGCCCGCGCCGCGCTCCTCGGCCGGCTGGAGAATCGCGACCAGAGTGCCCGACCATTGATCGCGCCGCTCGACAAGCTGGCGCGCCGCACCGACCCATGCGGTCATGTGCGTATCATGGCCGCAAGCGTGCATGACGCGCGATTCAATGCCCTCATCGGTCGTCGCAACGACCTGGCTGGCAAAATCCAGGCCCGTCTGTTCTTCAACCGGAAGCCCATCCATATCGGCGCGCATCAGCAGCACCGGACCCGGGCCGTTCTCCATCACCGCGACCACGCCATGGCCGCCGACGCCTGTCGTCACTTCGAAGCCGAGCTCTTCGGCGATCGCGGCGAGCCGCGCAGCGGTCTGCTCTTCCTGGAAGGAAAGCTCCGGATTGGCGTGGAGGTGGCGATACAGCTCCATCAGCTCGGGCATATCGGCGGCAACCGCATCGCTCAGCTCATCGGCATAGGCCGGAGAAGCAAAAAGCAGGGGAAGGGCGTAAAGCAGGTGGCGCATGGATGATCCTCTCGAATGTTTTCGTGTTTACTGAACATAATCCCTCGCCCTTTCAAGGGAGGGAAACCCTTACTCGGCCGGCACAAGTTCGATGATATCGACCAGCGATTCGAAGCGCGGATAGGGTAGGACGATCCGCCAGCGCGCATCGCCGATCCGCTCCAGCGTTCCCGCCATGTCGCGATTGGCATCCCGGCCATAAACATGGGCACGCGTTTCATCGCCCAGCTCCAATACGCCGAGAAAGATCATCCGGAGCCTGTTTTCCGGATAGAAGGTGCCGCTCGGGCGCTGCGATCCCGTGAGCTTGGTGAAACGCAGCGTCTCTCCCTGATCCTGGATCCGGCAGCGAAACCAGGGATAGGCGACGAAAGACAAGGGCACGCTGCCCTGCGAGCCGAGTTTGACGAAGCGGCAGCGATAGTCTCCTGCGGGCGGTCGCGGATCGGCCAGCCC
>JBPOET010000184.1:0-4674 GCA_051251675.1 Parasphingopyxis sp.
ATGTCGCGAAACTCGCCATGCGGGATTTCTCCGATGCGTTTCTGGGCGGTTATCTGGATGCGGAATGGCCAGCCATTGGCGGTTGTGCTGGCGGCTACCGGCTGGAAGGTCGCGGCGCGCAGCTTTTCACGCGGATCGATGGCAGCCATTTCACGATACTGGGCCTGCCGCTGCTGCCGCTTCTCGACTATCTGCGGACCCGCGGGGTGATGACAAAATGATTTTTTCCATAAATTCCGCTTACCCTGATCTTGTCGCGGGGTTGTCCTTCGCTTTGACCGCGCGAAGAATACCGGCAGGGCTTCGACAAGCCCGGCCCAACCGGATGTTTTCAGGCTGCGGACTTACGGATGTGATCGCATGACAAGACCCTATGCCGAGGTGATCGGCGATCCCATCGCCCATTCGAAATCCCCGCTCATTCACAATTTCTGGCTTGAAAAACTGGGTATCGACGGCGCCTATCGGACGGCGCATGTCACGCCGGATGGCCTTGCGGCCTATTTCGAGAGCCGACGGGCGGACGCCGCATGGCGGGGGTGCAACGTTACGATTCCCCATAAGGAAACAGCGCTCGATCATGTCGAGGATCGCGGCGATCTGCGGGCGAGCATCGGCGCCATCAACACCGTGCTCGGCGAGGATGGCGCCCTGATCGGCACGAACACCGATGCCGCCGGCTTCTATGCGCCGATTTCCGGCCTGGATCTCGACGACGCCGATGTCGCGGTGATCGGGGCGGGTGGGGCCGCCCGGGCGGTGCTTTTCGCGCTGAAGCGGGCGGGAGTTTCCAATGTGGCACTGCTCAATCGCACGCCGATAAAGGGCGCCGGCTTGCTCGCCACTTTCGGGCTGAAGGGCGATGCCCTGCCGCTCGATGCGCCGCTCCCGCCGGTCGAACTCCTGGTCAATGCCAGCCCGCTCGGCATGACGGGTCAGCCGCCGCTGGCGCTCGACCTCGATCCACTGCCCGAAGATGCGGTTGTCTACGATCTTGTCTATGCGCCGCTCGAAACCGGTTTGCTTGCAGCGGCTCGCGAAAGGGAGCTGGCGACGGTCGACGGGCTCGAGATGCTGATCGGCCAGGCGGCGATCGCGTTCGAACTTTTCTTCGGCCGACCGGCGCCGCGCGACCGGGATGCCGAACTGAAGGAGCTACTGCTCGGATGATATTGCTCGGACTCACCGGATCTATCGGTATGGGAAAGTCGACCGTCGCCGCGATGTTCGCGGCCGAGGGTATACCGGTATTCGATGCGGATGCCGAAGTGCACCGGTTGCAGGGGCCGGGCGGCGAACTGGTCCAGGCGATCGAGGAACTCTTTCCCGGCACCACGGGAGACGATGGAGTCGATCGTGCGAAACTCTCCCGGGCCGTGCTCGGGGATCGAGAGAAACTGGCCGCGCTCGAGGAACTGATCCATCCGGCGGTCGGGCTCAACCGCGCGGCCTTTCTCGAAGAACATCGCGATGCGCCGCTTGTGCTGTTCGATATTCCGCTGCTTTATGAAAAAACCGGCGCGGCCGGGCTCGACGCTGTCATCGTCGTTTCGGCGCCGCCCGATGTGCAGCGCGAACGCGTGCTCAAGCGGCCCGGCATGACCGCCGAGAAATTCGAACATATTCTGGCCCTCCAGCTCCCCGATGCCGAAAAACGCGCCCGTGCCGATTTCATCATCGACACCGGGACTCCGCTGGAAGCGACACGGGCACAGGTTGACGCACTCGTCACTTGCTTACGGGAGCATGACGTCCGATATTGCAAACAATGCGTGAAATAGTTTTCGATACGGAAACCACCGGCCTAAGCCCCAAAGACGGGGACCGACTGGTGGAAATTGGCGCGCTTGAATTGGTCAACCGGGTCGAGACCGGACGCAGCTTCCATATTTACTGCAATCCCGAGCGCGAGATGCCGAGCGAGGCCTTTGCCGTGCACGGGCTTTCCGATGCCTTTCTGGCCAACAAGCCGCTCTTTTCCGACGAAGCCGGGAATTTCCTGGAATTTATTGGAGACAGTCCGCTGGTTGCGCATAATGCGCAGTTCGATTTCGGCTTCATCAATGCCGAGCTTGATCGGTGCGGCCATCAGTTCATTGCGATGGACCGGATGATCGATACGCTGGCGATTGCGCGCACCAAGCACCCGGGGGCGAAGCACAGCCTGGATGCGCTGTGTTCGCGCTATGGTATAGACCGCAGCCAGCGGGTTTTGCATGGTGCGTTGCTCGATGCCCAGCTTCTCGCCCAGGTCTATGTCGAGCTGACCGGCGGTCGGCAGATCGGGCTGGTGCTGGCGGAAGAGCAGTTGGCCGCCGCGCCTGCCGATTTGCGGACGGCGGAAGCCAGTCCGCAGCCGCGCCGCCCGGTTCGCGAGCCTCGTCCGCATGCCGCTTCGGCGGAAGAGCGGGCGCGCCACGCAGCATTTGTTTCGCAGCTCACCGATCCGCTTTGGCCGGCCGAGTCGCATTAGGGTTCAAAAATAGGCGTCCCGCCCTTTCGGCCGGCGCATCATGAAGGAGTAGCGTAATGGACATTCGTGTATCGGGTCATCAGATCGAAACCGGCGATGCGCTTAAAGAACATGTGGAGGCACGCCTGACCGCGATCGCCGACAAATATTTCTCGCGGACGATTTCGGCCAATGTCACTTTCGGCAAGGGGCCGCACGATCACGGGTTCCGCTGCGCCATCGTCGTCCATGTCATGCAGGGCGTGATGCTGAAGGGGGAAGCGGACAGCCAGGGCGATGCCCATGCCGCGTTCGATGAGGCGGCGGGCCATATCGAGAAACAGCTCCGCCGGCATATGGACCGCCTCAAGAATCACCATAAACATGTGAATGGCGATATTCCGGCTGCCATGCCGGAAGCGAGCGCGGGCTATACGGTGTTCAAGAGCGATGAGGACGCCGAAGATCTTCCCGACAACCCGCCGATCATCGCCGAAATGAGCGTCGATATTCCCGACGCCAGCGTTTCCAACGCCGTCTGGATGCTCGATTTGCGCAATACCAACGCGCTGCTCTTCAAAAATAGCGACACTGGAGTATATAACATGGTCTACCGGCGCCGGGACGGCTCCATCGGCTGGGTTGAGCCCGAGCGGTCGGTTTGAGGACAGACTAATCCCGATCCCCGCACTCGCCGGGAGATCATCGCGTAACCAAGGCGTTTCATGATCGATTTTGAATTTTCGAGTCCCGCATTCGTCGTGTTTGCCGACGCGGTGGAGAACAAGGCGGCATTGTTTCGCCTGATTGCGAACCATGCGGCCCGGATTGCCGATGTCGATGCCGGGACGGTCGAAAGCCAGCTGGTTTCGCGAGAGAAGCTGGGCTCGACGGGCTTCGGCGACGGTGTCGCCATACCGCATGGCCGGATCGAGACCTTGGATCGGCCCTTCGGCATGTTCGTCAGGCTCGACACGCCGGTCGATTATGCGTCGGTGGACGATCTACCGGTGGATTGTGTTTTCGCGCTCTTTTCTCCCGAAGCCGGCGGCGCGGCGCACCTGCAGGCGCTGGCGCGGATCAGCCGGCGATTTCGCGACGCCGATTTTGTGGCGAAGCTGCGCGGAGCCCGATCGACGGATGCGGTTTTTGCGCTGCTCGCCAATTTCGAGGCGGCGGACGCTGCCTGACCGGCCGAAATCGGATGCAACGGCGCAAAACGAACCGGTTGCCGGCGCCCAAGCGCATTTCCGGGCGCTGGAATCCCTGTATGATTCCGCGCCGATAAACGATCTGTGGCGGTCGCGCCTTGCTATCGTCGACAGCGGCGTTTCGCGGATCACGGCCGAGCTCGACGAACGCTATTATCACGCCGCCGGAGCGGTACACGGCACCAGCTATTTCAAGATGCTCGACGATGCGGCCTTTTATGCGGCGAACAGCCTTGTGTCGGACCGTTTCCTGCTGACAACCGGGTTCAACCTGCTCTTCACCCGGCCGATCAGCGGCGGGACGGTGACGGCCGAAGGGCGCTGGATCAGCGGGCAGCGCCGCGTGTTCGTCGCCGAGGCGCGGCTGGTCGATGCCGATGGCGAGGAGGCGGCCCGGGGCACGGGAACCTTCATGAAATCGCGCATTCCGCTGTCCTCGCTGGACGGATATCGACTGTCCGGATGAGCGGCCGGATCACGAGCAAGGTGCTGATCGGCGCCCTGCGCCGACGGGTCGAGGCGGCCGGCGGCCATGCGACGATCCTCGGCAAGGGCGACGAGATTTCCGGCGCCGTGCTGCTTGCCCTGGCCGATCGCGGCACCGTGCGGGGCCTGCGCGAACGGGGCCTTGCGCCCGATGGCAGCTATCGCTGGGTCGAGGCCGGGCCCGACAATATCGGCGATCCGCAAATTCTTGCCGACTATCTGGAGCGCCGCCGCAAATTCGATCCCGATATCTGGGTCGTCGAGATAGATCTGAACGAGCCGGAGGCCTGGCTCGACGATTTCATCGGCGCGGCCTAGCGCCCTCTTTTTTCTGTTCGATGTTTGTTCTAAGCAGGCGCTATGGCGGATTCGGAAGCGATCGATAGCGATGAACGGCTGGGTGCGGCCGATGTGGCGCGCGGCGTCTCCCGCCTATTCTATCGCCAGGCGCTGATCGGGCAGACCGAAGTCACGCTCGGCAATGGCCGCCGCGCCGATATCATGGCCATCGACGCCAAGGGGCAG
>JBPOET010000185.1:0-4671 GCA_051251675.1 Parasphingopyxis sp.
ACTGGAAACCGTCGACCCCCTCGACCCGGAAAACGAGCTCGCGCGCCTGATCGACACGGAAATCGAGAATCGTAGGATCGAGGATCAGCGCGCCCCCGGCAAAGGGCCAGCGTGCGCCCTCTACGCGCACCCGGTTCGCCGAAAGCAGCTCGAATCGCACGCGGCCGTCTTCGACCAGCACGCCGGGATTGGTTTCGCGGATGGTCGCCACTTGGCCGGGTTCGGTGTTCATGCCGAGCAGATCGGTGAAGCGAATCTCGCTGTCGAGACCGCGCACCGGACCGAACGGCGCGGCGAGATCGACATCCGTCAGCTGGTAAACGCCGTCGCTGGTGACGCCCTCCGCATCCCAGCGGATGGTTCCGATACCGCTCACCAGCCCTTCCACCTCCGTCACGATCCCGAGCACGAGATTCGTCAGGTCCGTGGGCTGGAGCCGGTCGTTAAACGCCAGGTCGTCAGTCTCCAGAACCGCCTCGCCGCTCCCGTCGCGAAGATCATGGTTCAAGGAAACACTGGCAACCAGCATGTCCCGTTCCGGCGTACGCAAACCGCCCGACATGGTGATCAGGCTGTTCTCCATCCGCAGCGCCATGTCGCGCACGACCAATGGCTCGAACAGCGTGTCCGGATCGTCATTGGTTACGCCGGCCACGCCATTCAGCTGCAGGATGCCGCCGACAAAGCGCCAGTCGCCAGAGCTCTCGCCCAGCCGGATCGGCACATTGGCTATCTCACCCTCGGCAGCCGAGAACTGGCCATCGACGCCGCCCGCGACAAAACGCGCCGCCAAGCGACCGATATCCAGCTCGGATTGCGCGCCCGCCGGACCCAGCCGGACGGATACGCCGTTTGCGGCAAAGGCAGGTCGGCCGAGGGGCAGACGAAAATCCTGCGCGGTGATGGACAGCGGCGAGCCGCCCAACGTTCCCCGCAATCGCGGCCGAACCACCCTGCCCCCACCGCTCATGCCGATACCCGGCATATATCGCAGCAAGGTGCCGCCTTCGATCGGGCAGAAGGGCAACCGGGTGGGCCCAACGGTCATTCCCGCCACGGACAGGCGATCCCAGCGAACCGGGACGCAGCCCTCGCCGAACGCCAGGCGCCCGCCCTGCCCCATGGTTCCGGCCACCGGCATACGCAACCGCTCAACCCGGCCATCGGCTAGCGGACCGGTCATCTCGATCTGGGTGACGATCCGCGTGCTCCCGTCCGCCGTCGCGGTGAAGCGCACCGGTGCGAGGTTCAGCACGGCATTGCCGGTGCGGATCGGCGCAACTTCGGCATAGCCTTCCAGCGGAGCGCCGGCCGCCGTCTGATCCAGCGTCACGTAGCTTTGCGGGAAGCCGCCGCCCGCCAACCGCATCGCCCCATCGAAACGCAATCCACGATCCGGCCAAGCGTAGTGCAGTCCCTCTCCCCGTTCGAGCGCGAGCCGGGCGCCGCTCTCGCTTGTCCCGCGTATTTCGGCAAAACGCACCGCGCCGCCGTCTTCCCCATAGGCTCCGGTAATCGCGAACTGCGCATCGAAATTGCGTCCCGCCGCCTGCACGGCGCGGGCGAGGCTGGTTCCCACCGGGCCCAGCGGCGTTCCCTCCGCGCCTCTCAAGGCGGCAACCAGTCCATCCAGTACGGGGGCTTCCGCCTGCGCGCCGGCCAGTTCGACATCGCCGTCAAAACCAATCGACCCGCCGCCATCCCTTATCCGGTAATGGCCGCGCAAAGAGGTTCGCGCCGCCCGGATATCCTGTCCGCTCGCATCGGCAGCGCTCAGCCGCATGGTGCCGGTGGTCTGGCTTCCCGCCTCGCCGTCGAAAGACACGGCAAGCCGCGTGGCGGACGCGCGCGCCTGTTCATGCGTGATTGACGCGGCCACCAGCTCCGCCTCCCCGCCCCAGCGGCGAAAGCTCTCCGAGAAAATGGCGTCGAGCACCAGTTCCGGCCGGGCCAGCGCAAAACCGGTTTCAGGGCACGACAATTCCCCGGCGCGGGCGGGCCCTTCAATGGCGGGGCGGCGATCAATGACGGCTACGGCCAGATCCATCCGCACACCCGATATCCGGCACCCCCGATAGTCCAGAGCCGCGCTTACCGCCGCTAATCGGCCCCGAAAGCCGTTCTGGAGAGGTCCGGACCCGAATGCGGCAAGCGCCACCCGTCCGTGAGGCGTCTGCAGACGCATGATAGCATCGGACAGCTCCAACTCCATATCAGGCAGGCTGAACGGCTCCCCGGTCGGTTCCGGCAACAGGCCATTGAGCTGGCCGAAATCGAAAGCGCCGTCGACCAGCCTGCCGTTTATCCTGACGCCGCGCGCCTCGACCCGGCGAATTTCCGGATATCCCAGGCCATAACGCAGATAGATCAGGGCCGAATCGACGGTGAGATCCGGATTGTCGGGATCGCCGATGACAAGATTGTCGATCCGCTGCCGACCGAATCCGATCTCCCGAATCTCATAGCCGCCCTCGACCTCCGCCTCGGCCAGAATGTCGTCGATATAGCCGGCGGCGATCGTCTCGCGCTGCAGCCAGGCGATGCCTGCCGCCATGGCCAGCAACAGAATGAAACCGGCAAGGCCATACCGCCATCGGCCGCGGGCATCCTTCTGAACAGGCTCGTCTTCTTCCATGATGCCGAATTAGCGCGATTGCACGCGGGCCGCCATCCCGATAGCGTTGCCCCATGGCAGATACACCGACAGATGGCACAGGCCACCGCGCCCGGCTGAGGAAACGGCTGATCGAGGGTGGGCATGACGCGCTGCTCGACCATGAGCTGGTCGAATATCTTCTGGCGCTCGCCATACCGCGCCGCGACACCAAGCCACTGGCGAAAAAGCTGCTGGGAGAATTTGGTGGACTGGGCCCGCTGCTCTCCGCCGAGCCGGCAGCATTGTCGCGGATCGGCGGCCTCAGCGAAGGGGCGGTTGGCGCGCTGATGATCGCCAAGGCCACCGCGCTGCGTCTGCTGGCCGACGATATCCGTGAAAAACCGATTCTCGCCAACTGGCAGGCGCTGATCGACTATCTGCATGCCGATATGGCGCATGAACCGATTGAGCGGGTGCGGGTGCTCCATCTCGACAGCAAGAATATCCTGATACGCGACGAGGTGGTGACGGAGGGGTCGATCGATCAGGCCGCCGTCTATGTGCGTGAGATCATCCGCCGCGCCATCGATCTGCACGCGAGCGGACTGATTCTCGTGCACAACCATCCCAGCGGCGATCCGGCCCCCAGCAAGGCCGATATCCAGCTCACCCGCGAAGTTGCCGAAGCGGCCCGCCCGCTCGGCATCGCGCTCCACGATCACCTGATTATCGGCACCCAGGGCCAGACCAGTATGCGAAGTCAGGGGCTGATATAGAATGCACTATCCCGAAACGATGCGGGCGCTGCAGGTCGGCAGCCTGGCACCGGAATTTGCCGGCTGTGCGGTGGCGCAGGTGGCGGTTCCCCCACTCGGCCCCGGCCAGGCGTTGCTTCGGGTGAAATCGGCCGCTCTCGGCTTTCCCGATCTGCTGATGACCGAAGGCAAATATCAGCACCGGCCCGAACTGCCCTTTACGCCTGGCAACGATATCGCGGGAGAGATTGTCGCGCTCGGCGGAGATGCAGGCGATCTGGCAGTCGGCGACGCGGTGGTGGCAACCTTGGGTACAGGCGGTTTTGGCGAATATGCGCTCTGCCCGATCGCGACGCTCAGACGCAAACCGGAAGCCATGACGTTCGAGGCCGCCGCCGCTTTTGGCGTCGCCTATCTGACGGCCTATGTATCGCTGGTCCGGTGCGGAGCGCTACAGCCGGATGAATGGTTATTGGTCCATGGCGCGGCGGGCGGTGTGGGTCTTGCGGCGGTGGATCTCGGCAAGGCGCTCGGCGCACGGGTGATCGCCGCTTCCGCTTCCGATGAGAAACTCGCCATAATCGCGCGGGAGTATCGGCCCGATGCGACGATCAATGTGACAGGCGGATTTCGCGAGACGGTGAAGGAGATCACGGATGGCGGCGCGGATGTGATTTACGATCCGGTCGGCGGTGATATTTTTGACGAGAGTACACGATGTATCGCATTCGGAGGCCGCTTGCTGGTGATCGGCTTTGCCTCTGGCCGGATCGCGACCGTCCCGACCAATATCCCGCTCATCAAGGGTTTTTCGGTCGTCGGTGTGCGAGCCGGCGAATATGGGCGCCGCTATCCCGAGCGCGGCGTGGAGAATTTCGATGCCATCTGGTCGCTGGCCGAAGCGGGCCGGCTCAAGCCGCACGTTCACACTGCCGTTCCGCTCAGCGCATGGCGCGAGGCATTTGAAATGATGCGTTCCCGCGCTGTCGTGGGAAGAGTGATCATAAATCCGGAAAAATAACGCAAATCGATTACCCTTGATGTTTGTCCCCCGCGCCCGCCCCTGCTAAGCGGCGCGCTCAATTCAACCGTCACCGACTCCGAAGGACCTCCCCGCAATGATCCCGCGCTATTCACGGCCCGAAATGGCCGCCATCTGGGAACCGGAATCGAAATTCCGGATCTGGTTCGAGATCGAGGCGCACGCCACCGATGCGCTTGCAAAACTGGGCGTTGTTCCGGAATCGGCAGCAAAGGCGCTGTGGGATTGGTGGGAGACCGAGCCCGAAATCGACGTTCCCGCCATCGACGCCATTGAGG
>JBPOET010000186.1:0-4659 GCA_051251675.1 Parasphingopyxis sp.
CATCAGCTGGGCGCGCCGCGCCCAGGGCGAATAGGGATGCTGGCGCTCGACTTCAGAGAAGATCGCCGCGGCCAGGGCATATTGGTTTCTGTCCAGCCTGTCCTTCGCCAGATTGTACAGGGTGTTGACGTCGCGCGCGACATATTGCGTGTCGGCACGGGTTTGGGCGCTCGGACCGGCGCACGAAGCAAGCGGAACGAAAGCGGCAGCGGCTAACAACAGGGCTGCGGGGCGGGACTGGATACGCATTCCACAGCCTCTAGCGCAGCCAATCGCAGACGCCAAGGGAGCAGATTCTTCTGTTGCGCAGAGGGTTCCGAACGGCCGTTGTTCGGCTATACCCGAACCGATGTTGCGCGTGCTGACCCTTGCGACCCTGTTTCCCGATGCCTCGCGGCCGACTTTCGGCGGCTTCGTCGAGCGGCAGACGCTGGGGCTGGCGGCACGGGCCGATGTCCAGCTTGAGGTTGTAGCGCCGATCGGCATGCCGCCATGGCCGCTCAACCGGCATTCCCATTACCGGCGCTTTGCCGAAATACCCGAAACCGAAGTGTGGAAAGACGTAATCGTCCACCGGCCGAGATTCCGGCTGATCCCGCGCGTGGGAGGCCCGATGGCGCCGGCGGCAATCGCAAAGGCCCTGCTCCCCCTCCTCCACAAGATTCGCGAGCGTTTTGCGTTCGATATTATAGATGCGGAATTTTTCTATCCGGACGGCCCCGCCGCCATGCGTATCGCCGAAGCGCTGGATCTGCCTTTCTCCGTCAAGGCGCGGGGCGCGGACATCCACTATTGGGGCAAGAAACCGGGTTGCGCATCGCAGGTTCTTCTGGCCGGCAAGCGCGCAGGCGGCCTTCTCGCCGTCAGCGAGGCGATCAAGCGGGACATGACCACGCTTGGCATGGCGGCAGACACGATCACGGTCCATTACACCGGAATCGACAAGGATCGCTTCTACCCGGTCGACCGAACCGCGGCCAAGGCCGCATTGGGTATCTCCGGACCGCTTGTCGTGACGACAGGAGCCTTGATCCCGCGCAAGGGTCAGGCGTTGGTCATCGAAGCGCTGAGGCAGCTTCCCGAAGTGAACCTCTGGTGCATCGGCGAAGGGGCGGCGCGGCCCGCGCTGGAAAAACTGGCACGGGATTTCGGCCTGTCGGAACGCGTGCGCCTGCCCGGCAACCTGCCGCATGAAGAAGTGGCCGAGATGGTCGCGGCAGCCGATGTAATGGCGCTGCCCTCCGCATCGGAAGGGTTGGCCAATGCCTGGGTCGAGGCGCTTGCCTGCGGAACGCCCATCGTGATCAGCGATGCGGGCGGCGCGGCCGAACTGCTGGACCGGCCCGAGGCTGGCGCGATCGTCGACCGTGATCCATCTGCCATTGCCGCCGCGATCCGTTCAATCCTGAGCGATCCGCCGGACCAGCAAGCGGTGCGCAGCACAGTCGACAGATTTTCCTGGGAGCGGAACGGCGATGCGCTGTTCCGGCATTTGTCAGACCTGGTCGAGCGGCAGTAAAGCAGCGGCGATCCAGCGGCCTTCATTCCGCAACAGCCCCCAGCTGCGCGCCGCCGCGCGACTATCCATTGCCTCGACGCCGATATTGCGCTCTTCGAGGGCATTCACGAAAGCCGGGGCCGGTCGGCGCAGATTCGCGCCGGTGCCAAGCAACAGAAATTCCGGGAAGGGATCGATCGCAAGCAGGGGCGCTAGCACGTCAACGGTCAGCGCGTTCCATAGGGGAGCTTCCCAGCCGCGCGCCCATTCCGGTGTAAGCCACAGCCCGCCGTCGAATATCTGGTCGTCGACGCGAAACCCGTTACCGGCAAAGCCTGTCAGCAATGGGCCGGAAGCAGGAGTTTCGCGCTGAAGCGCAACCATTAGCGGTCGTACCCCTCCTTGTGGATTCTCTGTCCAGAAGGGTTGGTTTCTTCGGGAACGAAGGTATCGGGGCCGACCTTGAGCCAGATGAGAATCGGCGAGGCCATGTAAACTGAACTGTATGTGCCCACGAAAACGCCGAGCAACATCGCCACAGTGAAGCCGAACAGCACGTCCGGACCGACAAAAATCAGGACCACAAGCGCGATAGCCATGGTCAAGCTGGTCATCACCGTACGGGCAAGCGTTTCGTTGACCGAAAGATCGAGCAGGGGAACAATTTCCATCTTGCGATATTTGCGGAGATTTTCGCGAATCCGGTCATAGACGACGATCGTGTCGTTCAATGAATAGCCGATGATCGTCAGCAGAGCCGCGACGATATTGAGATTGAATTCGAGCTGGGTGAGCGCGAAAAAACCGAAGGTCAGCGCGACATCGTGAAACAGCGCAAACAGCGCGCCGACCCCGAACTGCCATTCGAAGCGCAGCCAGATATAAAGCGAAATCGCCAGCATCGCGAGGCCAAGCGCCAGTGCGCCGGCCCGAAACAATTCGCCGGAAACCTTGCCCGAGACGGAATCGACCGAATCGATGCGCGCCCCTGCATGCTCGCCTTCGATCATCTGGGTAACGCGTGTGGAAACAGCGCTTGCCAGTTCCGGATCATCATCGACCCCCTCGGTAACTCGCATCCGGATCGACACCTGATTCTCGTCGCCGAAACGCTGTATCGAAGCGCCTTCCACGCCTAGGGCATCGATATCTTCGCGCAGCTCGGCAATGGGTGCCACTTCATCCTCGGTAAACGTTACCTGGATCATCTGGCCACCGGCAAAATCGACGCCGAAATTCAACCCCCGTGTGGCCGTGAGCGCTATCGAGGCGACAGTCAGAATGATCGACAAGATGATCGCGACGTTCCGCCATTTGAGGAACCCGATGTTCGTGTTGTCCGGAACAAGCTTGAGAAGACGCATCATATGTTCAGCTCCGTCGGGCGCTTATTCTTTATCCAGACCGAAACCATCATGCGCGTCACGGTAACGGCGGTGAAGACCGAAGTGACGATACCGAGCACCAGCACAACCGCAAAACCACGAACCGGACCGGACCCGAACGAGAACATCAGCACGCCGCCGATAAAATTGGTAATGTTCGCATCGAAAATCGCCCGGCTGGCTTCCTTATACCCGGTCTGGACAGCATCGATAACCTTGCGGCCGCGCCTCTGTTCCTCGCGAATGCGTTCATTGATCAGCACATTGGCATCCACCGCCGCACCAACGGTGAGCACGAAGCCGGCGATCCCCGGCAAAGTCAGAGTCGCATCGAGCAGCGCCATGATCGCAAGGATCAGGAAAAGGTTCAGGCCAAGCGCGACATTCGCATAGATACCGAAACGCCCATAGGTGACGATCATGAACGCCATCACAGCGATAGTGGCGATCATGCCGGCAAGCCCGCCCCAGCGGATTGAGTCCCCGCCGAGCTCCGGACCAACGGTGCGGTTTTCGATAACGGCAAGTTCGATCGGCAAGCGGCCCGATCGCAGGGCAATGGCAAGCTCGTTGGCGGACTGCACCGAGAAGCTCCCGCTGATCTGCGCATTGCCGCCCAGGATGGGTTCGTTAATATTTGGCGCCGAAAGCACTTCGCCGTCGAGCAGAATCGCGAAAGGCCGACCGACATTTTCCTGGGTCACACGCCCGAACTCGCGTCCGCCGGTTCCGTCGAAAGTAAGATTGACCGTAACCTGGCCGGTGCGCTGGTCGAATCCCTGTTGCGCATTCACGAGCTGATCGCCCGACACCATTACACGCCGCTGGACGATGACGCAGCCTGTGCCGTCGGCCGGATTGGCATAGGGCATGGCTTCGCTGCCGATCGGTGCCTGGCAAGCCAGCGCCATATTCGGATCGGCTTCATAATTGACCAGCCGAAACTCCAGCGATGCCGTGCGCCCGAGCAGGGCCATCAGCGATTCCGGACTATCGAGACCCGGCACCTGGACCACGATACGTTCGTCGCCCTGCCGGATAATCGTCGGCTCGCGCGTACCGAGCTCGTCGATCCGCGTCCGTACGACCTCGGTGGCGGTGTTGACGGCGATGTCCACCGCTTCGGCATTGCCGGCTTCGGTCGGTGTTACGACGACTTGCAGCGAATCCTCGTTCTCGACGCTGAAATCGCGCTGACCAGTGAATCCAACCGGCTGGGTCAATGCCCGCACGCGCTCCATCGCATCATCAAGCTGCGCCTCGTCCCGCACCGTAAAAGTTACAGCTCCGCCGCGGCGCGACAGACTTCCGATTTCTATGGTCGGACCGTCATCCTCCATCGCATCTTCAATCCGGTCGGATAAAGTCTGGAGGCGCTGTTCCTGGAACTCTTCGGTTTGCGCCTCGAGCAGGATGTGCACCCCGCCAGAAAGATCCAGGCCCAGATTGATCGAAGGCTGTGGCAGAAACTCGGGGATATAGGCGCGCTGCTCCTCGTTGAGCAGACTGGGAATCGAGAGCAGGACGCCAATGACGAGCATCGCCGTAAGCATCCAGACCTTCCAGGGCGGAAAATCGTTCATAACGTGCTGTCTGTCCTAGTCGTTAGCTGCGGTGGCACGGGGATTGCGGACGTCGGAGAGCGTACCCTTGAGCGCGGTCACTTTCTGTCCGCCACCAAGATCGATTTCGATCTCCTCGTCATTCACCTTGGTAACCTTGCCGAGTAGACCGCCGCCGGTCACCACGCGGTCACCTTTTTTTACAGCAGCGATC
>JBPOET010000187.1:0-4608 GCA_051251675.1 Parasphingopyxis sp.
CATCAGGGGCGGCGATGTCCGCCAGTGCCCGGGCGCGTTCGTCCTGTGTTTTGCCGCGCAGTTCGGCAATGCCATATTCCGTCACGACGAAATCCACATCGGCGCGGGGCACGGTGACGGGGGAGTCTGCGGCAAGCCTGGCAACGATACGTGAGCGCGTCCCGCTCGTGTCGGTTGCCGGTAGGGCGATGATCGAACATCCGCCCGGTGAACGATGCCCGGCAGCCGAAAAATCCGGCAACCCGCCGGCCGCACTGACGATACGGTTGCCGACTTTCTCTGCATTGACCTGGCCAAGCAGATCGACTTCGATCGCCGAATTTACAGTGACCAGAGCATCGATGTTCGCGAGCGTCGAGGGGTGATGGGTGTGCTGTATCGGATGAAGGCGAAAATCTTCCCGGCCGTCCAGCCAGCGATAGAAGTCGGCATCTCCTGTCAATGTCGCACAATGCATCGGTCTATCCGGATCGATTGCCCCGGCTTCGACCAGTGTCCGGATCTCTCCCGATATCAATCCGGAGTGGATTCGAAGGCCGCGATGGCCGGTCAGTTTCGAAAAGAGCCTGCTTGGCACCCGCCCGATACCGGTCTGCAGCGTCGCCCCGTCGTCGATCAGGCGAGCGAGATGGTCGGCGATCGCATCGGAAACTGGATCGGCGGCCTGCCCCCCGCCAGCAAGGCTCAATGGCGGCGTATCGTCGACAAGGCTGTGACTGAACCGGTCGAGCGACAGACAGGCATTGCCTGCGAGGACCGGCAGGGACGGAGAAACAATCGCAATTCTCTGCGATGCTGCCTGAAGAGACGCTTCGACAAATTCGGCGGACAGGCCCGGTGTAACCATCCCGTTCCCGTCGGGAGGGCTCACCGGAATGAAAACCGTGTCCGCTGCGAAGGTTCGGACGCTCTCGGTCACGCCGAAATAGGTAGAAATGATCTGTCGATAGGTATCGCGGGCTCCCGGACCGGCCGGGAAAAAACCGGAAACGCAGGCAGCGTTGGCGAGCAGGTCGCAATCGAACCGATTGATACCCGAAACGAACGAAGTAAGGATCGACAGCCGCGAAACGATCGAAGGGTCGTCGGCGATGACGGCATGGAGGCCGCGCGGTTCGCCCGACATCCCCTGCAGGAACAGGGTATCGGCCTCTCGCAGCAATTGCCTCGCCCCAGCGGCGTCGATCTGTTTCACGCCCATCGGCAGCTATGCCGGGATCGCCGCTATTGCGGGCGAAACCGAATGGGCATGGCCGAATAGCCTTGCAGAAACTCGCCCACGATGCGCTTGCATCCATCTCGCTCGATTTCGAAATCGGGTATCGAGCCGATCAGTTCTTCAAGGAGCACACGCCCTTCCAGGCGCGCCAGATGCTGGCCGAGGCAGAAATGAAGGCCCGTGCCGAAAGACAGGTTGCGCCGCTGGCGTCGCATGATGTCGAACCGGTCGGGGGCATCGAATTCGCGTTCGTCCCGGCATGCTGCCGCATAGAGGAAAAGAACGGACTGTCCCGCGCGCAAATCCTGCCCATGCAGTTCGATATCCTGGGCTATACGCCGGCCGAGCAGGTTGGTCGGCTGGTCGTAGCGAGCCGCCTCTTCGAAGGCGTTGGAGACGAGAGAGAGGTCATCGCGGACGAGCGCGAGCTGGTCCGGATGTTTGTCGAGATAGTAGATGCTGCCGGCCGTCGTCAGGGGCACGGTATCGGATCCGGTAATCACCATCGCAAAGATGCTGTAGAAAATCTGTTCGTCCGACAGTCGCTCGCCATCGACCTCGGCGTTGAGCCAAGTGGAAATATGGCTCTGTTCCGCTGAAGGCTGTTTGCGATATCTATCGATCAGTCGGTAGATAAATTCATGGGCCTCGGCAAAGGCTTTTGCTCCGGCTTCGGTTGTCCCCCGCACGCCGGGCTCCCGCTTGAAAAAGCGATCCACAAGGCTGCGGATATGCTGGACTTCTTCCAGTTGCAGGCCGGTGAAGGAGGCAATCATTTCGAGGACGGTGCGGCTGCCCAGGGCATAGACATCCAACTCGCCCTGCTCGAGCATCGGCTTCAGATGCTTGCGAACAACCGTGCGGACCTGGTCTTCGACGACCGCGACCTTGTCCTTCCGATAGGATTTCCCGATCAGGCCGCGATGTTTGGCATGTTCCGGCGGGTCCATGAAGAGGAAAACATTGGGCGGCGGTTCGCTCGCCAGAAACAGGGCGTCCGGAGACGTGCCGTGGGTTGCCGTGAAATTCTTGCGATCCATGCTGGCCTGCCAGACATCTTCGAAGCGCGACAAGGCCCAGCAATCGAGATCCTCGATATAATAGGCTGGGGCCTCGTCCTGCATGCGCTTGTACATCGGCCATGGGTTGGACCACAGATTTTCATCATAGGGTGAGTATCGAAGGGTCATTGATTCTGAACCTTTCATTTGGCTTTGGAGGTAATTTTGCTGATGGCTGCCGCGACGGCCGCGTCATGTTCGGCGCCGTGATGGGCGAGGGCCTGGAGGCCGGCGCAATGATCGAGAAAATCGTCGAGCGGCATCCGTTGCCCCATGGCGAGCAGCCTTTTCGCGAGCCGGATCGCCCGTCTGGGCTGGCCGGCAAATCCGCTGGCAAGCGCATGGGCGCGATGGAGCAGCGCATCGGGTTCGCACAGTTCGAGGAACAGGCCGATTTCCAGCGCTTCCTCGGCTTCGACCAGACGCCCGGAGAAGGTCATCTCGGCGGCGCGTTGCATGCCGACCACGCGCGGCAGGAACCATGCCCCTCCATCGCCGGGCACCAGGCCGAGCGTCACGAAGGATTCGGCGACCTTGGCCCGCTGCGAACCCAATCGGATGTCGCACATGCAGGCGAGGTCCAGCCCGGCCCCGATTGCCGCGCCGTTGACAGCTGCGATAACCGGTATTTCCGTGCGGTAAACGGCCAGACTCATCTTCTGGATGCCGCGCCGATAGGCGTCCTGAACCGTGATGGGTTCGCCGCCGAACATGCCCGTTTTCGAAGCCATGTCCTTGATGTTCCCGCCTGCGGAAAACGCCCTGCCATTGCCACTGAGAATCAGCGCCCCGACCTGCTCGTCTTCATTCGCCCAGTTGCAGGCGCTGATAATGTCGTCGATCAGCGCGGTTCCGGTCAGCGCGTTGCGGACATCGTCGCGGCGGAAGCGCAACAGGGCGACGCCGTCGGTCAGGCTGAGGTCGCTGTCGGTGCATTGTGGAAGATCGGGCGCTGGTCTCATGTCCCGGCTCGCTGTTCTCTGGCAAGCACATCGTCGCTGCGTGCGGTAAGCCAGTTCCAGAGGGGGGCCGGCCGCGCTTCCAGGGCGAATCGGCCGAGCCACAGCGCCCAATACCGCTCATTGCCGAAATCGCGGGCCCAGGCCTGGGCCTGCTGGCTGAAATGGCGAAGGGAATATTCGCGGGTAAAGCCGATGGCGCCATGGACCTGATGGGCGATATCGGCGGCTAGGGTGGCGGCGCGGTTCGCCCGGTATTTGGCTGCGGCCATTTCGAAGCACGCATTCCCTGCTACCGCTGCCTGACAGGCGCTTGCCGCGGCGCAGGACGCCGCTGCGTTCTCCTCGGCCAGAACAGCCAGCTGGTGCTGGATCGCCTGAAAACCCGCCAATGGTCTGCCGAATTGCTTTCGATCCTGCGCGTGGGCGAGGGTGATCCTGAGCATGGCTTCGGTAGCGCCGGCTATCTGACAGGCCCGCATCAGAGCTGCTTCTGCAAAAAATGCGCCGTGACCGGTCTCTAGGTGCCCGCGAGCCACACTCGTCGATATGTCGCAACGCATAGCAGCGCCGGACTTGGCGGAGGGGTCGCGGACCGCATCGGTGATCGGAAGCAGCGACCAGCGTTCCGGTTCCAGCGCGAGAATCCACTGCGCTCTGGCCAATCCGGCGCTGTTACGCAGGATAAGAACGTCCCCGGTCCCGGGTTCTGCGAAGGCAGGCTGGATTATGCCTTTGGGGATATCCTGCTCCAGTCGATGGAGCCAGTGCTGCGCGAGGATATTCTCGCCCAGGGGAAGGGTGATGCCATGGCATCCCAAGGCCTTGAAAACCGGGCCCGCATCTTCCCAATTGCCATCGAATCCGCCGGCTTGTTCGGGAATCAGCAACCGGGTGAGCCCCAGGCCCTCGATTGCCCTCCAGTGACGAGAGAAATCTTCGGCGGAAAGATTGTCCCGAACGCCGTTTTCGACGAGCTTTGTAAAAAGCTTGTCGACCATATCCAGCAGCATCGCCCGATGTTCGCTCATCGCAAACCAAGCCCGCGGGCGATGATGCCGCGCAAGATTTCGCGGGTGCCGCCGCGCAGGGAAAAACTGGGCGATGCGCCGACCAGATAGGTGAGCGTCTCGTCCAGTGCGCCGCTTTCATCGGCGATGTCTGCCTCGTCCCACGCGGCTTGCAGATCGCGAGGCACCGACTGTTCGAATTGCGCGCCAAGATCCTTGACGATCGAGGCTTCGACCATCGGGTCGCCGCCCCGTTCGAGCGTGCCGACAACCGCCAGGGACATTTGCCGCAGCGTCCACAATTCCGCCGCCCAGTGGCCGACCAGTGCGGTCAGCGTTTCGGAGGGGTTCTCGGACAG
>JBPOET010000188.1:0-4599 GCA_051251675.1 Parasphingopyxis sp.
GGCCGACCCATATGGCGGTGATTCTCGACGCCGGCTCGCAAACCTTCCGCAACGATATCTACGATCAGTACAAGGCGAACCGCCCGCCGCCGCCCGAAGATCTTGTCCCGCAATTCCCGATGATCCGCGATGCGACGCGCGCCTTTTCGCTGCCCTGTATCGAGGAAGAGGGCTATGAAGCGGACGACCTGATCGCTTCCTACTCCAAGGAGGCGCTGAAGCAGGGATGGAAGGTCACCATCGTCAGCTCGGACAAGGATCTGATGCAGCTGATCGAGGAGCCTGTGGAAGGAAAGGGCGGCCTCGATCTCTACGACACGATGAACGACCGCAAATTGGGGCGGGAGCATGTGCGCGAAAAATTCGGCGTCGAACCGGAAAAGCTCGGCGATGTACTGGCACTGATGGGCGATACATCGGACAATATTCCGGGCGTCACCGGGATAGGACCGAAAACGGCTTCCAAGCTGATCGGCGAATATGGCGATGTCGAAGCCGTTCTCGCCGCCGCGCCGGACATGAAAAAATCCAAAATGCGCGAGAATCTGATCGAACAGGCCGACAATGCGCGCATGTCGCGCGTACTGGTGACGCTGCACGAGGATTGCGCCCTGCCCGAGGAGCTTGAGGATTTCGCGCTCAAGGGCATTCCGGAAGAGCCGCTGCGCGCCTTTCTGGAAGATCACGGTTTCAAATCGCTGCTGACGCGGATCGGCGGCGGAGCGGACGGGGCGGGCGCCGGCGCGGAACGGGCCCAGCATTCCACCGAAACCGATGTCGAACCGGAAGAAGACGAACCGCCGATCGATCGCAAAGCCTATGAGACGGTAACCGACGAAGCGGCGCTCGACCGCTGGATCGCGGAAGCGAGGCGCATCGGCCATGTAGCGGTTGATACCGAGACAGACAGCCTGGAATCCGTGACCGCACGGCTGGTGGGCGTGTGCCTCGCCACCGAACCGGGAAAGGCCTGTTACATACCGCTCGGCCATGGCGGCGACGACCTGCTCGGCGAGAAGCCCGACCAGATCGATTTCGGCGCCGCCATCGCCAAACTCAAACCCCTGCTCGAGGACCCAGCGGTCCTCAAGATCGGCCATAATCTGAAATATGATATGGGCGTGCTGGGCCAGCACGACATCGCGCTCGGCCCCATCGACGACACGATCGTCATGAGCTTCGACCTGGAAGCGGGCATGCATGGCCATGGCATGGACGAGATCGCCCAACTGTTTCTCGGCCATGAATGCATCAAGTTCAAAGATGTGGTCGGCAGCGGCAAGAAACAGATTTCCTTCGCCCAGGTGCCGCTGGACAGGGCCACCGAATATGCCGCCGAAGACGCCGATGTCACGCTGCGCCTCTGGAAGCGCCTGAAGCCGCGCCTTTCCGCCGACAGGGTGACGCGCGTCTATGAGCTGGTCGACCGGCCGCTCGTTCCGGTGATTGCCGAAATGGAATGCGCGGGGATCAAGGTCGACCGCGAGGAGCTGGCCCGGCTGTCGGCCGAATTCGCACAGCAGATGGAAAGCACCGAAAAAGAGGTGCACGCCATAGCGGGCGAACCCTTCGCCATCGGCAGCCCCAAACAGCTGGGCGAAATCCTGTTCGACAAGATGGGGCTGAAAGGCGGACGCAAGGGAAAGTCCGGCGTCTGGTCCACCGATGTCAACGAGATGGAGCGGCTTGCCCGGGACGGCGAACCGATTGCGCAGAAAGTGCTGGACTGGCGGCAGCTTTCCAAGCTCAAATCCACCTATACCGATGCGCTGCAGGCGCAGATCAACCCGAAGACCGGGCGCGTGCATACCAGCTATTCGCTGACCGGCGCGCAGACGGGCAGGCTATCCTCCACCGAACCCAATCTGCAGAATATCCCGATCCGCACCGAAATGGGCCGCAAGATCCGCTTCGCCTTTGTCGCGGAGCCCGGCAATGTGCTGCTCGCCGCCGACTACAGCCAGATCGAACTCAGGCTTGCCGCGCATATGGCCGATGTGCCGACGCTCAGAGAGGCGTTCGAGGCTGGCGAGGATATTCACAACCGGACGGCGCAGGAACTGTTCGGCGAGGTCAACCGCGATACGCGCGGACGGGCCAAGACGATCAACTTCGCCATTCTCTACGGCATTTCGCGCTGGGGCCTGGCCGGACGGCTCGAAATCACGCCCGACGAGGCGCAGGCCATGATCGACCGCTATTTCGAACGCTTTCCCGGCATCAACCAGTATATCACGCAAACGCTGACGGCCGCGCGCGAAACCGGGTTCACAGAAACCCTGTTCGGCCGCCGCACGCACTTCCCGCGCATAAAGAGCAAGGTGCAGCATGAACGCCAGGGCGCCGAACGCGCGGCGATCAACGCGCCGATCCAGGGCACGAGCGCGGACATCATAAAACGGGCAATGGCGCGCATGGGCCCGGCGCTGGCGAAAGAGGGGCTGGGCGACGTCAGGATGCTGCTTCAGGTGCATGACGAACTCGTCTTTGAATTGCCGGAAAAGGACGTGGAATCAGCCTCTTCCGTGATTCGTGACGTCATGACGTCGGCAGCCGGACCGCTGGTGACGATAGACGTTCCGCTGGCGGTCGATATCGGCACCGGCCCAAGTTGGGGCGCTGCGCATTGAGGCCCGCTGACAGGGGCACGGCATGGCGGAAGTGAAGGAGCCGCCCCCGCCAGACCTGTCGGCTCTCGCCAAGGGCGGGCGCACCAATCTGTTCGGCTTCGTCCTGCGCCTCGCCGCCCGAATCCCGTTCCTGTTCATCGCGGGCCGCTGGTATGGCGCGGAGGCGCTCGGCATTTTTGCCTATGCCGTGATCGTCGTGGAATTTGCCGCCCAACTTTCAACCCTGGGGCTCAAGCGCGGGCTGGCCGAGCAATTGTCCAAGACGGACCGGGCCCATGTCGATGTCGTCTGGGATGCGATGCTTGCCGGATTCGTCGCCTCAGCGATCGCCGTACTGCTGCTCGTCGCCTTTCCCTGGGCGATGTTCCCGAACAGCGAGATCCAGGGGATGGAGCGGTTGTTGCCGCTGACCATCTTCGCGCTCGCCGCCTCCGATATCGCGCTCGCTGCGCTCGCCTATCGCCACGATATCGGCGCCACCGTGCGGGCGCGGGCGATCGTCGAACCCTGGACGATCAGCATCGCGGCTTTCTTCCTTGCCTATTATTCCCTGCGCGACGGACTGATCCTCGCCTATGTCCTGTCGATGCTGGCGGCGCTCGGCGCGTCGCTCTGGCCGCTGTTCCGGAGCTACGGGATCCCGCATGGCTGGCGGCCCAAGCCGATCCGCATCCTGGCGCTGGCCTGGCACAACCTTCCGCTGGCCGCGGCGGACGCCATCGAATGGGCGTCCCGGCGCATCGACATCGCCATTCTCGGCCTGTTCTTCTCGCCCACCATTGTCGGCATCTATTATGTCGCGCAGCAGATCGCCTCCCTGCCGCAAAAGCTCAAAACCAGCTTCGATCCGATATTGGGGCCGGTCATCACCCAGAATCTGCGGGTCGGAAACAAGGCGGCGGTCGCGCAGCAGGTCCGCCAGGCGGGTTTCTGGATCATCGCCGCACAGGCGGGGGTGGCGCTCGCGCTCGGCATTCCGGGCGAGGCGTGGATGGGCCTGGTCGGGCCGACCTTCGTCGCGGGCACCGGCGTTCTCGCCTTTCTGCTGGCGGCCGAAGTCGTCGCCGCGACGGCGGCGGTATCCGAGTCCGCTCTGATCTATGTCGCCCGGCACCGCAATCTCGTGATTTCCACCGTCATGATCGGTGTCCAGGCCGGGCTGAGCGTGGTCATCATCCTGGTCATGCGGGCCTATGATCTCCCGCTGCTCTATCAGGCGACGGGCCCCGCAATCGCGCTGATGCTGGCGCTGGGCGGCGCATCGATCGCCAAGGCGCGGCTGCTTTCCCGGCTGCTCGAAGCCCCTGTCAGCCCGTGGCGCTGGGCGCTGGTCTGGGCGGCGGCCACCGCGACCGTGACCGGCTATGCCGCGACATTCTTCCCGGAATGGAGCGAACTCGTCATCGGCGTCCCGGCAGTGCTCGTCGTCTATTGCCTGATCATCTGGTATCGCGGCTTCGGGCCCGAAGACCGGATCCTGTTCAAGATGGGGAAAAAAAGCGAAGCGGGCTGATTGCGGCCTGTTGGTCAGACTCTCCCTGAACGGGCGAGCGCGGCCGGTGCGGTGCTCAACCGACAGGTTGAGTCTGACAGATTAATGCCGGAAATGCCGCATCCCGGTGAAAACCATCGCGAGGCCCGCTTCGTCCGCCGCGGCGACAACCTCGTCATCGCGGATCGAACCGCCCGGCTGGATTACGGCTGTGGCCCCGGCTTCCACGGCGGCCATCAATCCATCCGCGAACGGGAAAAAGGCGTCGGAGGCGACCGCCGAACCGATCGTGCGCGCTTCGTCCCAGCCGGCTTTTTCCGCAGCATCTTTCGCCTTCCACGCAGCGATGCGCGCTGACTCCAGCCGGTTCATCTGGCCTGCCCCGATACCAGCGGTACAGCCATCTTTGGCGTAAACAATGGCATTGGATTTGACATGCTTGGCGACCGTCCAGGCAAACAGGCAATCGGCCAGTTC
>JBPOET010000189.1:0-4549 GCA_051251675.1 Parasphingopyxis sp.
CCATAGCGTGGGTTGCGGATGAATATCGGGCTGTGTTGGGCGCGGATCGGCGGAACTTGCGGTGTATCGTCCGCCCGCAGCGCATCGAACAGGCTGTCATCGCCCTCGCTGTCCGTATCCAGCCAGTCGCGCAGCAGCCCCTTGATGCGATCCGTCTTCGCCCAGCTATCTTTGAACATGCTGTTGGACAGCCCATAAATGCCGGGCTCGAGCTCCCGCTTCATGGCTGTGGGCCGATTGCTGAGCAGCGCGGCCTTTCCATTGTCGACGGCGATAACGTTGAACGGATTGAAATCGTCCAGATCCCGGCTTTCCGGCGCGGCATAACGCCCGCGGCCGATCAGCATGTCGGCGACAAGGGCGCCGCGCGAAGCCTTTCCCGGCTGTGGACCTGCTGGGTCGGCGACATTGGTGACAACCGCAAAGCGCCTTTCTTCCGATATGCCGAGCCAGGTTCCTCCGGCTTCGAGATCGCGGCCCGCGACGATATGCGGATGATCGTCCCAGCGTCCGAGCGCCGCCGCCGGCCGGGCGTGAAGCTCGTCGCGATTGCCGATCATGACGAGCTGCCAGCGCGGATGCGCGGCCCATGCAAATGCCAGAACGCACATGGATCAGGCCGAAGCCATTCCCCTTATTCCTCGGGCAGAAAATCGGGCACGGACAGGTAGCGCTCGCCGGTATCGTAGTTGAAGCCGAGAATGCGAACCCCATCGCCGACTTCCGCCAGCTTCTGCCTGATGGCCTGCAGGGTGGCGCCGGAGCTGATGCCCACGAGCATGCCTTCCTCTCGCGCCGCACGGCGCGCCATGTCCTTGGCGTCGCCCGGATCGACCTGGATCGCTCCGTCGATCGCCTGGGTATGGAGGTTGCTCGGAATGAAGCCCGCGCCGATGCCCTGGATCGGATGGGGGCCGGGCTGGCCGCCCGAGATGACGGGCGATCCGACCGGCTCGACGGCATAAGCTTTCATGGCGGGCCAGTGTTTCTTGAGCACTTCCGCGCACCCGGTCATATGCCCGCCGGTGCCGACGCCGGTGATCAGGATATCGATAGGCGCGTCGGCAAAATCGGCAAGAATTTCCTCTGCCGTCGTACGGACATGAACGGCGACATTGGCCGGATTGTCGAATTGTTGCGGCATCCAGGCATTGGCGTCTGCCGCCACCAGTTCCTGCGCGCGCTCGATGGCCCCCTTCATGCCCTTTTCCTTGGGCGTGAGATCGAACGTGGCGCCATAGGAAAGCATCAACCGCCGCCGTTCGATAGACATGCTTTCGGGCATCACGAGGACCAGCTCATAGCCTTTCACAGCAGCCACCATGGCAAGGCCGATACCGGTGTTGCCGGACGTGGGCTCGACGATCCTGCCGCCGGGCTTCAAGGCCCCTGATTGTTCGGCGTCCTCAACCATCGCCAGGGCGATACGATCCTTGATCGATCCGCCCGGATTGGCCCGCTCCGACTTGATCCAGACCTCGGCATCCCCAAACAGCCTCTGCACGCGGATGTGCGGGGTGTTGCCGATCGTTTCGAGGATATTTGCGGCTTTCATGTCGTCTTCTCCTGCAAGGTCTGTTCTCTACGCCCGTCTTCAGGATCGTCATCGTCGAGATCGTGAGGCGGATCGAATGTCTTGGTCGTTCGTAAGGCCGGGAACCATGCGGTCCATAATAGCACTGTGGCGATAGCTCCGAAACCGCCCGTAACCACGGCGGCAACCGGGCCGATAATCCAGGCCAGCGTGCCGCTGAAGAAATCGCCGAATTCGTTGGAGGCGGAGATGGTGAGTAGCGAAACGGAGGACACCCGCCCGCGCTTGTCGTCGGGAGTATGCAGCTGGATCAACGACTGGCGGATATAGACAGAGAACATGTCGGCGGCGCCCACAACGAACAGCGCGGCAAGCGAAAGCGGCATCGAGGTCGAAAAGCCGAAGACGATTGTGGCCAACCCGAAAAAGCCCACGGCCCAGAGCATTTTCGGCCCGACATTGTTTTTGAGCGGGCTGAAGGAGAACCAGAGCGCGGTGAGCGCGGCCCCGACCGCTGGCGCGGCGGCGAGTTGGCTGAGTCCGGTTGCGCCGACTTCCAGTATGTCGCGTGCATAGACAGGAAAGAGCGCGGTCGCGCCGGCCAGAAATACGGCGAACAGATCGAGGGTGATTGCGCCCAGCACCATCTTGTTGCGGCGGACATAGCGCAATCCGTCGACGACCTGCGAAACAGGATGCTGCGCGCCTCTGATAGCGGGCCGGGGCACGGCGCCGATCAGGCTCAGTGCGACAAAGGATATGCTGAGCAGGCCGCAGGTAGCCGCATAGGGCAGGGCCGGATCGATGACATAGAGATAACCGCCTATCGCCGGGCCGACGATCATGCCGGTTTGCCAGGCGATCGAACTCAACGCGATGGCATTGGGCAGAACCGCCTTGGGAACGAGGTTGGGAGCGAGCGCGCTGAGCGCGGGCCCCGCAAAGGCCCGGGCTATCCCGAGAATGACGGCGATTCCGAACAATATCGGCAGCGTCATCATGTCTGACCATGTCGCGAAACTCAGCGCCGCGGCGCAAAGCATCTGTAGCGCGACCATGATGCGGGCGACCGTTTTGCGATCGAACCGGTCGGCGGCGAGCCCGGCAAAGGGTGTCAGCAGGAAGAGCGGTACGAACTGCAACAGGCCGATGATGGCCAGCTGTCCGGCGGCACCGCCCACGCTCATTCCGCCGTCGCGGGCGATATTATAGGCCTGCCAGCCGATAATCAGCATCATCGCATATTGGCCGAGCGTCATGGACAATCGCGAAGTCCAATAAGCGCGGAAATTTGCTATCCTGAACGGGTGCGGTGCGTTGGCCATCGAAGCCGTCTAGTCCCAGCGGTGGCGCGTCGGCAAGAGACGCGGCGTTTCAGGGGCAAAAGTAAAGCTTGGCCGGTGCTTTAAGGTTGATCGGGCAGGGGTTTGTTGATCTACTCGGGCAGGGCGCAGGATATGGCGATATCGGGAGAATGGATATGAGAAAGCTTGTTGGAATGACGGCCGCGCTGGCCCTGTTCGCCGGATGTGCGGAAACCGGTGGACAGGAGGAGGATTCCGGCGCTGCCGTCGATGGCCAGGAAGCCGGCACCCCGGCGACGGAAGATATTTTGTCGGCAGAAGGCTGGGGGCCGCTGCGTATCGGCATGTCGCGGGATGAAGTTGTCGCGGCCGTTGGCGGACCGGCAGATCCCGACGCGATGGGGAGCCCGGAACCCGAATTTTGCGATCAGTTTCCGCCGGCCCAGGCTCCCACTGGAATGTTCGTCATGATCGAGAACGGCATTCTGACCAGTATCTCGCTGAGTGCAGGCTCTACGCTCCAGACACCGGAGGGGTTATCCGTCGGCGACAGTGCAGACGCGGTGCGGGCTGCCTATGGCGATCGCCTCGATGCGCTTACCCATAATTATATCGGTCCGCCGGCCGAATATCTTACCGTTTGGAGCACCGGAGAAATTACCGAAAACGGGACATCGGACGAGAATGCGCGCGGCATTCGGTACGAGACGAATGCGGACGGCGTGATAGAGTTGATCCATGCGGGCGGCCCCAGCATCCAATATGTGGAAGGCTGCCTCTAAAGGGGGTGTCGCTCAGATCCCGGCGACCAGGTTGCCGTCTGTAACGGGCGATCCGCGGGTGATCAGCACGCGGGTGCCAAGCTCGACCTGGTTGAACAGCAGCTCGGCGAAATCGTCGGGCACACCGATGCAGCCGCGCGAGGCATAACCTTCTTCGACCATGCTGCCATGGATGGCGATGCCGTCATTGGTCAGGCGCATCATATAGGGCATGGGAACGAAATACAGGTTCGAGATATGATCCTCGTCCTTCTCGGTAATCGTGAAGCTGCCGGTCGGGGTCGGGCTGTCGTCATGGCCGTACAGGATGACCGTGCGGCCGATTTCATAGCCACCGCGATAGGCGTATAGCCGCTCGGCCTCGAGGTCTACGATCACGCGAATTTCGCCGTCGGGAACCCCGTCTTCGTTCCAGGCATATTCTCCAAAGGCCATCGCGCCGTCCACGGTCAGCGGATCGGTAATCCGGAATCCCGCCTCCTCTTCGGTTGCGGGCTCCTCGAAGGAAGCCTGAATGACCTCGGATGCGGGTTGCGCTTCCGGCAGCGCAACCGATGCGACTACGGGGGATTCCGGAGCGATTGCGGTGGAGACAAAGCCCGTCGAAACCAGTTGCGTCGCGCCGGCTACCAGCCCGGCGGCGAGGAGCAATTTGAAACTCAGCGCAAATTTGCTTTTCGATGGCATTACGGCAACTCCCACTTGGCCTGCAGGTTTCAACCACTTTAACCTGATGGTGAGCAAGGCCTTATGGCACCCGTTTACCATGATGTTGCGCTTCGGCGGACGCGCGAGGTTACGGGCAAAGGTTACTGTGCCATGATGGGACGGAAATCGGGTCAGGCAAGCTCGACGAAACTGTCGAGCACCCGTTTGCGCCCGGCTTGCTCGAATGCGATCTCGAGTTTGTTGCCTTCAATCTCTTCGAC
>JBPOET010000019.1:0-13135 GCA_051251675.1 Parasphingopyxis sp.
ATCCAGCCTGACATCGGGTCTGGACAGAGTATTGCTGCGTCGCATCAGCTGAGGGCAAAAAAAAGGGCTGCCCGGTTAGGAGCAGCCCTAAAGTTTGGAGAGGATGCCTGAAAAGGCAGGGGCTTGTTACGGCGATACCAAAAATGCTGCAAGTGCGAAAAAACAATTGTGCATTGCAAAAATCGCAGCCGTAAATGCGCGGAGTTGACTGACGTGACGACAATCCCGGCCTGACCCGGTTTAGAGCGCGTCAGGCTCGTAATCGATTTCGCGAACGCCGCGGCGCACTCTTTCGGTTTGCACGAGGTCGCGCAGGGTTTCCCTGCGATCGCGGGCCTGATGAACGTCGGGTAAAATGATCGGGCCATCCCGCGAAGTCCGGTCGCTTGAGATCAGCGTAATCTTGCCGATGTCGAGAAGCTGGTTCAGCAGGGAAAATTCGACCTTCACGTCTTTGACGCGATAGAGTTCAACCTCGTCGATATTCTTGAAAATGATGCCGCGTTTCACGATCAGGCGCTGGCTCGTAATCTCATATTTGGCGGCCATATAGGTCAGCCATTTATGGCCGATTTTCAGGACGCCGGCCAATGAGAGAAGCAGGAACCAGGGCATTTCGAAATAGGCTGCGAGCGCCAGGCCGCCGAAACAGACAAGCAATGTCAGCCATCCGGAAAAACTGCCGAACAGCCATTTTTCGGTGCTGCTCCTGAACACGTCCACAACATCTTCCATGCGCGGCAATCCCCCTTGTTGCGCCGAAGATAGCACAAAATATCGGCTGATCTAGTGGCCGGCCTGCGGCCCGCGCTCCAGCCCGGATGCGGCAAGCTGGGTATCGATCTGGGCCATCAGGCGCCCCAGTCCCGCTTCGCTCTTCGCTTCCGCGCGCGCCACGAGCACATCCTGGGTGTTCGACGCGCGCAGCAGCCACCAGCCATCCTCTGTATTCACCCGTGCGCCGTCCGTGTCGTTGACGTCCGCGCCTTCCGCGCCGAGCCGCGCGAGCACCTCGTCGATCACCGCGAATTTGCGGCTCTCGTCGACCTGAAAACGCATTTCGGGCGTGTTGATCATGTCGGGAATCGCGCTGCGCAATTCGGTTACGCTTCTGCCCAATATATGCGCTGCCGAAATCAGCTGGACGGCTGCGTAGAGCGCATCGTCGAATCCGTAATAGTCCTGCGCGAAAAACACATGGCCGCTCATCTCGCCGGCGAGCGGACAACCCGTTTCCTTCATTTTGGACTTGATCAGGGAATGGCCGGTCTTCCACATCAACGGGTTGCCGCCCAGCTCGCCAATACGATCGTACAATGCCTGGCTGGCCTTCACATCGGCGATAATCGTTGCGCCCGGCTCCTTCCTCAGCACCGGCTCGGCATAGATCGCCAGCAGTTGGTCGCCCCAGATCACGCGGCCTGTGCCGTCGATCGCGCCGATCCGGTCGCCATCGCCGTCGAAAGCCACTCCGAAATCGAGATTGTTGTCGGCGACGAGCTTTTTCAGGTCTGCAAGATTTGCCTCGTCAGTGGGATCGGGATGATGGTTGGGAAAAGACCCGTCGATATCGGTGAAGAGGGTAAAATGCTCGCCGGGCAGTCGCGCGACGAGCTTTTCGACGATCGCCCCTGCGGCGCCGTTACCGGCGTCCCAGCCGATCCGGTATTCACCGCCGGCAAGACCGGCGAGGAGCCGGTCGACATAGGCGTCGGCGATATCGATCTCCTCGCTGGTTCCGGATCCGGACTCCCAGTCTCCGGCGAGAGCCATCTCCCCGAGCCGCTGGATATCCGCCCCGAAAAACGGTCCGTGCTGAAAGACCATCTTGAAGCCGTTATAATCGGCGGGATTATGGCTGCCGGTTATCTCTATGCCGCCATCAACCTGATCTAGCGTCGCTTCGGCGAAGTAAAGCATCGGCGTCGGCCCCAGGCCGATCCGCACCGCATCGATGCCGCTGGCATTCAACCCTTCGACAAGGGCGGCCTCAAGCATCGGTGAACTTGTCCGTCCGTCATATCCGACCACCACCCTTTTGCCGCCCGCGCGCGCGATCAGCGTTCCGAACCCGCGACCGATCGCCCGGGCGTCGTCTTCCCCAAGCGTCTCTCCGACGATGCCGCGAATGTCATATTCTCGCAGGGTTGTGGGATGGAATCGATGGGTCATGAAAAATCCTTGTTGCTGGCCTGTCGGGTTGGTGCGTGCATTTGCCTGACTGCGATGCGTTCGCAAGACAAAGCTTCATTTGCGATGGCCGGGCATCTGGTTCCTGGCTTCGCTGAGCAGGATGTCGCGCGCTGCATTGACCCGGCGGGCCAGATCCGCCGATCCCCCGGCATCGGGATGAACCTTGGCGATGAGACGGCGATGGGCATTGCGGATGGACGCTTGGTCGGCATTCTCGCTCACCCCAAGCAGTTCGCGGGCTTCGGCTACCGGCATCCTCGCCCGGCGAAATTGCTGGGACCGGTAGGCGGCCCAGATCGCGACACCGGAAAAACAGGCCAGCGCCAAAATGCCCTGTCCGGTCGAGAGCCATCTGAGGCCAAGCAGGACAGCGGCTATGGCCGCCCAGTCCCCGCTGTCGCTGCCCCGGAGCCGGCCCGTTTTCCAGGCCCAAAGGGCGATGGCGCCAGCGGCTATCAGGACGATGTGCATGGCTCTTCTATACTGCCTCGAACATGTCTTGGGTAACCCCCTCTTCCGGGAGGTGGAAAGCAGCAACCATTTCGCGCAATTCCTGGCGCGCCGCGATATGGCTGAGCCCGACATTTTCGAAATGGTCGATATCGAGAAGGGTCAGGCCGCTTGGGAACAGCTCGCGATAGATGACGCGCTCCGAAAGCCCGGGAATGACCCGAAAGCCGACACGGCGAGACAGGTCGTTCAGCGCGCGCGCCACCCGCCGCATATTCTTGGCCTCGATATGCTGGAGCCGGTTGCGCAGCACAACCCAGTCGACCTCGCCGCCGGTTTGCGCTTTCGCCTTGCGGGCGTCCCAGACGATCTCCGCATAGAAGCTCGGCTTGCGGATGGCATAGGTTTCCGGATCCACTTCGCCGATCAGGTCCAGGTCGACAAAGCTGTCATTGAGCGGGGTGACCAGGGTATCGGCGCGGGCGGCGGAAATCCGGGCGAGCGGATCGTCGCGGCCCGGCGTGTCGATGATCAGGAACTCGCTGTCTTCGCAAAGCACCTCGAGGCTGCGTTCGAAACCGACAAGATTGTCCGCTTCATTGACCATGAAGCGGGGCGTCGGCAGCTCACAGTTCAGGCGCGTCATGCTGGCCGCGCGGTTTTCCAGATAGCGGGTCGTGGTGCGCTGGCGGCTGTCGAGATCGAGCACGGCGACTTTGCGCCCCGCGGACGAAAGCGCGACGGCGGCATGGACAGCCGTTGTCGACTTGCCGGTTCCGCCCTTTTCATTGGCGAATACGATGAAATGGCAATCGGCCAAGGCTGCAGGTCCCCCAATAAGTTAACTCGCTTGATTCGGGGCCCCAGCCCGATCAAAAGCACCGCTGACATATCGGAGGTATCCTGCAGGTGCAATTGGAGAGACAGTTAATCGCGGTTCGCGCAGCTTTGCGGAATTTGCGCGCGGATGGCGGAACGATCGCTTTTGTGCCGACCATGGGCGCGCTGCATGACGGCCATCTTGCGCTGGTCGCGCGGGCGCACGAGGTGGCTGACCATGTTGTCGTGTCGATATTCGTCAACCCGACCCAGTTTGGCGAGGGCGAGGATCTGGGTTCCTATCCGCGTCCGGAGGAGGCAGACCGCGCAAAGCTGGAAGAGGCAGGTTGCGATTTGCTCTGGGCGCCCACGCCGGACGAGGTTTACCCGGTCGGCTTTTCCACGAGCGTCCGCGTTTCGGGGGTTTCGGATGGCTTGTGCGGAGCCTCGCGTCCCGGCCATTTCGACGGGGTGGCCGTGATCGTCGCCAAACTCTTCAACCAGATTGCCCCCGATTACGCACTGTTCGGCGAGAAGGATTATCAGCAGCTTGCCCTGATCCGCCGTATGGCGCGCGATCTGGATTTCGATATCGAGATTATTGGCGTGCCCACCGTAAGAGAAGCGGACGGCTTGGCTTTATCTTCCCGCAATGCCTATCTTTCGGCGGAAGAGCGGAGCCGCGCCGTGGCGCTGCCCGATGCGATGCGCGAAGCGGCGGCGGCGATCCTCGGCGGGGAGAGCGTATCTTTTGCGATTATCGCGGCCAAGGCGCGGCTGTTTGAAGCCGGGTTTTCGGCGGTCGACTACATAGAACTGCGCGATGCGGAGACATTGGAACCGGTCGAAACGCTCGAACGCCCGGCGCGGCTGCTCGCGGCGGCGCAGATCGGAAAGACCCGGCTGATCGACAATATCGCGGTGGAGAAGGGGTAGGTCTTGTGCGTTGGAATTTTCGACGCCGTCCGCTGCGGCGAACGTCCATCCGAAAGTTTCCGTCAAAAAACGTGCTCTCCCGTTAACCTTTTATTATCCATAAGCCGCCAATCCTGATTCCAGCGAAAGCAAATAAGGGGAACAGGGTCATGGCGCACAGTGCCGCAACCGCGAATTTTCTGATCGAAAGCCGTCTGAGAGATGCTGCAGCGGGCGACGAGAACGCCTATTTCGATCTGGGTATCGCCTATTCGGCGGGAACCGACGGGCTCGATATCGACCTGATAGAGGCGCATAAATGGTTCAACCTTGCCGCAGTGCGCGGCCATGAAAGAGCCCAGCGCTGCCGTGCCGAGATATCCGACGAAATGACGGCGCGGGAGATTGCCGAAGCGCAGAAACAGGCGCGTTCCTGGCTTTCCTCTCTCGAACGGCGCGCCGCCTGACGGCTCAAGGCCGGGGCCGCAATGACCCCGGCATAATATTTACATCTGGATTTTTGCAGGGCTGCTCCATAGGGGTGGCCCATTGTCGTTTTGCATGCGCAACCTGTTGGGAAAAATCCATGTCGATCACCACCGTTCCGCTCCGTCCGATTGAGAAGGGTACATTGACCAAATTGTGGGTCGGCGTTTTCGTGCTGCTCGCCGCAGCCGCTGCCTTTGCCTGGTATTCTACGGCCCGTCCGATCGCGATGAACGGCACTTCGGAGGATTTTCTCAGCTGGAATGGCGGACGACCAGGCGTTGAGACTACGGATAGCGGCCTCCAGTACAAGATACTCGAAGCCGGCGACGAGGCCGGCAGTCCGGGGCCGGGCGCCGGCGTTATCGTCAATTATGAGGGCCGTATGCTCGACGGCACCGTTTTCGATGCGGCCGAACAGCAACCCGTCACGCTGGATTCTGTCGTTCCCGGCTGGTCCGAAGGCATCCAGCTGATGAGCCGCGGTGCGCGTTATCGCTTCTGGTTGCCGCCTGCGATCGGGTATGGCGAAAACGGCCGGCCGGGCACGCCGATCGGACCGGACGCGGTGATGGTGTTCGACGTCGAGCTGTTCGAATTCATTTCGCGCGAGGAGCTGATGCAGCTGCAGATGCAGCAGATGCAACAGCAGGGCGGACTGCCCGAAGGCATCGCCCCTCCCGGACAGTAAACAGGGGGCCGGCGAGTCCCCGTTCGTGTGTCGCATCGGGTCTGGCGTATGGGAAAATCGCTGGCGGGACCTTATCCCGGATCGGTCGGCGTTGCGCCGGCTTCCGCAGCGCGCCGTCTTTCCTCTTCGTCTTCCTCGTCATTATGCTCGGAGCGGCGCTCAAGAGCGGCTTTGGCCATCGCGATAATCGGGTCCGCCAGCGCCAGCCCGATAATACCGAACAGCGCGGCGAACAGGATCTGGGCTGAAAGTGTCAGCGCCGGGGGCAGGTCGACCGTTTGTTTGGCGACCATGGGGATGACGACGTAACCGTCGAAAGTCTGCACGACGAGGTAGACGATAAAGGCCCAGAAACCGAGCTCGGGGCTCGCGCTGAGCCCGACAGCGACCATCAGCACCCCGGTAATGAACGCGCCGATATTCGGGATGAATGCCAAAAGCCCGGCCAGAATGCCGAGCAGCAGCGCCATCGGAACGCCGGCGATCGTCAACAGGAGCCAAGTCAGGAAACCTTCGAAAATCATGCCGAGCACACGGCCTGCGAGCAGCCGCTGCAGCGTTTTGGCCATGCGGGTCGTTGTCCGGCGGAACTCCGGACGGGTGCCCCGGGGCAGCATCCATTGCACACCGCGATCGTAGATGTTCGGCTCTATCGCGATGAACAGGCCGATTACCATTATGAGGAAGAGAGTCGCGATACCGCTGACCGCCGATCCAAGCGCCGATGTCAGGCTCCCGACCGAGCCGAGCACGTCGCGGAATATCTGGGTTATTTCGGTCCCGCCGGGCATCATGCCAAGCTCGTCCAGCGATGCGAGCAATCGCGAGGACTGTTCGGCCAGCGTGTCACGCAGTTCCTCGGCCTGATTGGCTATCTCGATCCCGGCAAGCCAGCCGATCCCGGCTAGGCCGCCAATGATCAGCATGACTATCACGACCAGTCGCAAGGTGCGGCTATAGGGGATGATCGGCCGCAACAATTTGGTTCCACCATCGATCAGCGAGGCGAATACCAGACCGGCGACGATCAGGAGCAGCGCCTGGGCCAGCTGCCACACAAGAACCACGACAATGGCGACCATCGCCCAGGCGATAGCGCGTTTCAGTTCCTGACGGATGATGGGATCGCGAACTTCCGCCGGACCGGCCTGGCCGTCATAAGGGCCGGGAAGCTCGTCCCGCTGGCTCATTCCGGCTCTACGCGGCCCGGATGCAGGCCGGTGCCGGCGCGGCCGCTGCGCATCGCCGTGAACCAGCTGATCGGGTTATACCATTGGGATGTGCCATCGAGCGAGAAGGTGATGAATTCCGCGCGTCCGCCCAGAGTTTCGACCGGAACCGGTCCGCCCAGCCCACCATTGGCAAGCGGTGCGCGGCTGTCGGCAGACTGGTCGCGATTGTCGCCCATCAGGAAGACATGGCCTTCGGCGATCGTCACCGGGCCGTAAAAGTCCGCCGGGGAAGACCCCAGGTCCACAGTGTCATAATAGCGGCCTTCGGGCGTATATTCCCGGAAAACCGGCAGGCGGCAGTAGCGCAGGCCATCGCTGCCGACGGTGGAGCGGCCCAGCAGCAGATCGAAATCGCTGTCATTCGGGCCTTCGCCGCAGGTCATGTTGGCATCCATCGGGATCATCGCCGGCTCGCGCGGTTCGCGCCGCAAGGCTTCGCCGTTCAGGAAAACGACGCCGCCGCGGACTTCGAGCGTGTCGCCGGGCAGGCCGATCACGCGTTTGATATAATCCGCGCTGCCGCCGCGCGGTACGGTAATCACGATATCGCCGCGTTCCGGCATCCGGCCGAAAAGGCGGCCTTCGATAAAGGGCAGAAGATGGAAGGACGGAGAGACGTAAGACCAGCCATAGGGATATTTGGTCACGACCAGCCGGTCGCCTTCGATCAGGCCGGGCATCATCGATTCAGAGGGGATGTAGAAAGGTTTGGCGACGAAGCTGTGAAAGCCCAGCACGGCGAGCACGAGCCAGAAAATGCCCTTGATCTCTCCCCACCAGTCGGTCGACTTCTTGCCGTCGGCGTCGGCCGAAGCGTCGGCGCTGTTTTCGCTGGCCTGCAGTGCAGAGACCAGAGCCTCGTCTTCGTCGCTTGCGCGTTCCTGATCCAATTCGCTCACTCGCTTACTATAGGTCGATTATTCGGGCCGGGCATAGAGGATAACGAATGCCTGCGCCCAGGGATGGTCGTCCGTCATCGTCAAATGCACCTCCAGCCGGTGGCCGGGCGGCGTCAACGCGTCAAGCCGCTTTTTCGCGCCACCCTCCAGCTTCAATGTCGGCGCTCCAGATTTCGCGTTTACTACACCAATATCCTTCATGAACACACCCTGACGGAAGCCGGTGCCCACAGCTTTCGAAAAGGCTTCTTTGGCCGCAAAGCGCTTGGCGTAGGTTCCGGCGATCGTGAACGGGCGCCGATTGGCCTTCGCGCGCTCGATCTCGGTGAAAACGCGCTGCTCGAACCGTTCGCCGAACCGGTCGAGCGAATTCCGGATGCGGTCGATATTGCAGAGATCCGAGCCGATACCGATGATCATGACGTTTTTGTTTTCCGCACGCCCATCCGGGCGCGCGTCCTCCCTGCTATTTCCTCCGCTACGCTACGGAGCAGGTCCGGGCGGGCATTCGCCCTTGCCTCGGCCTGACCGGCCTCGGAGCCTCTCTCCGAAATAGAAGCACGCGGCGGCGGGATTCGTTTGTCAGAATTTTCCTTGCGGAAAATCGCGGCACCGGCCCGCGCCTGAGCGCTAGCGAAGGTCTGACAAAAGACTCTCATCGCGCCAGGTCCATCAGTTCGCGCATCCGCTTCACGCTTGCTTCGAGCCCCGTAAAGATCGCCTCGCCCACCAGGAAATGCCCTATATTGAGCTCCGCGATTTGCGGGATCGCCGCCACGGGCCCGACATTGCCGAAGGTCAGGCCGTGCCCGGCATGCGGCTCGATGCCATTTTTCACCGCCAGCGCGGCGGCGTCGGCGATACGCTTGAGTTCTTCGGCGCGCGCATCTTGGTTCTCCGGGCCTTCGAGAAGCGCATAGCGGCCGGTATGGAATTCAACGACGGGTGCGCCGAGATGGATAGCTGCTTCGACCTGCGCAGGATCGGGCTCGATAAACAGGCTGACCCGGATATTGGCGTTTTTCAGTTCTCTGACGAAGGGCGCGAGATGATTATGGCTACCGGCGGCATCCAGCCCGCCTTCGGTGGTCCGTTCTTCGCGCTTTTCGGGGACGATACAGGCGGCGTGCGGGGTATGGCGCAGTGCGATACCGAGCATTTCATCGGTGGCCGCCATTTCGAGGTTGAGCGGGATGGTCAGGGCGGCGGCCAGCCGATCGATATCGCCATCGGTTATGTGCCGCCGGTCTTCGCGCAGATGAGCGGTGATGCCGTCTGCACCGGCGCGCGCCGCATCTTCGGCCGCGCGGACCGGATCGGGATGGTCGCCACCGCGTGCGTTCCGGATCGTCGCGACATGATCGATATTGACGCCGAGGCGCAGCTTTGCGCTGTTCATTGCGTCTGCTCCGGGCATATCGCGGCGGAGAGCAGGGCGAACGCAAAGTGGCGATCGCCGGCAATATTGCCGAGTGGGAATTCCGTTTCGCTGCGATTGGTGAAAGTGATCACGGTCATGTCCAGTTCCGGCAGGATATAGTTGCGGCCCTGCACGCCGCCAATCGCGCCGGGTCGTTCGACAAGCCGTACGGATGTTTCGCATCCGGCGAGCTGCGCCGGAAACACCCATTGGCCAAGCGCGGCATAGCCGATTGCCGGATTGCCGGTCCACATTTCTTCGCGCGTCTCCGGCTCGAGCAGGTCGCCGCGCATCAGCGCGCGGTCGAACCACCACAAATCGAAAATCGTGCCATTGAGCGCGCCGGCTGCGCCATAGGTTTCGAACCGGATCGGGGGTTCGGCTTGTCCATAATGAAAGCCGGCTACCGTTGGCTCGCCCTCTGGGTACATTGCCTGTGTTCCGGGGAGCAGGTCGTTCACAAGCGCATCGATATTCTGCCCGGTTGCCCGCTCGAGAATGGCGCCAAGAACGATGAAATCGCAATTTGTGTAGTGATATCCGACGCCGGCTTCCCGGCTGGACGGACCTGCGCAATAGCCTTCCGCAGATGCCCGGGCGGCCCAGTCATCGCCATAAAAGGCCGGAAGACCGTTCGGCAGGCGCTGTGTGTCGTCCGGATCGGGAAGGCCTGACCGATGCTGCAACAGGTGCCGGATCGTGATTGCATCGCGGGCCGCATTCGGAAAATCGGGCCAGTAGCGGCTTATCGGCGCGTCCAGCTCCATCCGCCCGGCTTCAACCTGCTGCATCGTGACGGTCGCCACCAACTGCTTGGTGATCGAGGCCCAACGCCAGCGCGCATCGATCCGATGCGGTTCGCCGCTTCCGGGCCGAACCTCCCCAAAGGCGCGCGCGTACAGAATGGAATCACCGCGCGAGACCATGATGACGCCGGCGAATTTCGAGGATTCGGCGAGGTTATCGATACGGGATGCATCGATGCGAACCGCGCCGGTGCTCTGGGCATGGCCGGTCGCAGCAAGGCCGCACAGGGCGAGCAGCGCTGCGATCCGGCGGATCACTAACTGGCCCGGCTGCCCGGCTTGACGGCCGGGATAGCGGCCAGCTCTTCCGGCAGGTCGTCCGGATCATGGACCGGGAAATCGAGCGACAGGAGCGGTATGAACGGCACGCCGAGTTCGATGGTTCCGCCCGAACGATCGACCAGCGCCGCTTCGGCGATCACCGTGCCGCCAGCCTGTTCGACAGCCTTGATGGCTTCGCGGGAGGAAAGGCCCGTGGTCACGACATCTTCGACCATCAGGACCTTCTGGCCCTGCTCCAACGCAAAACCGCGTCGCAATTCGAATGTGCCTTCCGGTCGTTCGAGGAACATGGCTTCCAGGCCGAGTGCGCGACCCATTTCGTGGCCGATAATGACGCCCCCCATGGCGGGCGAGACGACAACCTCGATCTCGCTGCGGATCTCGCGCGGGAGCCGCGCGACGAGCGACGAGGCCAGACGCGAAGCCCTGAGCGGATCCATAAGGACGCGCGCACATTGCAGATAGCGTGCGCTGCGCTTTCCCGATGATAGGATGAAATGGCCTTCCAGAAGAGCCTGCGCGGCCCGAAATTCGGAAAGAATGTCGTCTTCGTTCATTGCATCGATTGCCCCATGTTTGCGGGCTGCGACATAGGGTGCTGTTCAAATGGCTTCAACCCGGCTAGTTCGCGCCGGTCTTTTTCAGGGACGTGGAGCTTGAGGCCTTCAAACCTCGTGACTATAAGGCGCGCAAGTTTGACTATAGCCTGGGCATTATCGACCGCTCCGCGGCGAAATCATTGGGGACAAAATGCGCATATTGACGAATCTGATGCTGGCCGCTGGATTGGCCATTGCTTCGCTTTCCGTAGCGTCGGGGGCGAACGCCGCCGCACCGCAACCGGAACTGGCGCCTGCACCGCAGACCGAACTGGCACCGGCGCCCGGCGTTGTCGACGACGCGGCTGAGTCGGCGGCCGATACCGCTCCGGCTTTTGAACATGCGGCGCCGACAGAAGGAATTGGCATGCCGAACGGTGGCCTGGGCATCCAGCCACAGGTTTCCGAAGTCGGCGAACAGGCGCGCTGGTTCCATGATGCGCTGCTGATGCCGATCATCACCGTCATCTCGTTATTTGTGCTCGCGCTGCTGCTTTGGATCGTCGTGCGCTTCAATCGCCGCGCAAACCCGACCGCGTCCAAAACGACGCATAATACGATGCTCGAAGTGATTTGGACGCTCGTCCCGGTTCTCATCCTCGTGGTTATCGCAGTGCCGTCGATCGGTTTGCTCCAGGCGCAATATAATCTGCCGGAAGGCGAAACGGTCACCGTCAAGATCACGGGCAATCAGTGGAACTGGACCTATGAGTATCCGGATCATGGCGACATTCTCCTCGTTTCCAACATGCTGGAAGAAGAAGGCGAGCAGGGCGAAGGGGCGCGGTTCCGGACGGATGCAGATGGCCCGCGCCTGCTCGCGGCGGATGAACGGATGGTTATCCCGGCCGGGGTCAATGTCCGTTTCCTCGTGACTGCGAGCGACGTGTTACACAGCTTCGCCGTGCCGGCTTTCTGGACCAAGATCGATGCCGTTCCCGGCCGCCTCAACGAAGGCTGGACGCGGGTCGACCGTGAAGGTGTATATTTCGGGCAATGCTCCGAATTGTGCGGCGCGCGGCACGGCTATATGCCGATTGCCGTTGAAGTCGTTTCGCCCGAACGGTTTGAACGCTGGGTGATTGCCCAGGGCGGATCGATGCCGGGCAGCGAAGACGCTGGCAGCGACGCTGCAGAAGAAGACAACACAGAAGCGGTTGAAGATGCCGCCGAAACCGCAGCGGCCAGTTCCGCTGCGGCAGCAAGTTAAGGGTTCGTACCGATGACCGACACCACAGCCACTCCCGCTCATTTCGACGCTGCAGGCCATGATGAGGCGCATCACGACGCCGATCACAAGCCGGGCTTCTTTGTCCGCTGGTTCATGTCGACGAACCACAAGGATATCGGCACCCTCTACCTGATTTTCGCGATCGTTGCCGGTATCATCGGCGGCGCGATTTCCGGCATGATGCGCATGGAACTCGCCGAGCCGGGTATCCAGTATCTGGAGGCCTGGACGGGCGAAACCGGTAATGCCGCGCTTCATTTCTGGAATGTGATGATCACGGCGCATGGCCTGATCATGGTCTTTTTCATGGTTATGCCCGCGATGATCGGCGGCTTTGGCAACTGGTTCGTGCCGCTGATGATCGGCGCCCCGGATATGGCCTTTCCGCGGATGAACAATATCAGCTTCTGGCTGCTGGTTCCGGCCTTCCTGCTGCTGATGGGTTCGACCCAGGTCATGGGCACGACAGGGCTTGGCGGCGGTACCGGCTGGACCGTTTATGCGCCGCTCTCAACCCAACCCGGCGGCCCGGCAACGGATATGGCGATCCTTTCGCTCCATCTTGCCGGTGCGAGCTCGATCCTCGGCGCGGTGAACTTCATCACGACGATCTTCAACATGCGCGCGCCGGGCATGACGCTGCACAAAATGCCGCTCTTTGTCTGGTCGGTGCTGGTGACGGCATTCCTGTTGCTGCTCTCGCTTCCGGTGCTGGCTGCGGCTATCACGATGCTGCTCACGGACCGCAATTTCGGAACGGTGTTCTTCGATGCGGCCGGCGGCGGCGACCCGCTGCTCTACCAGCATCTGTTCTGGTTCTTCGGCCATCCCGAAGTGTATATCATGATCCTGCCGGGCTTCGGCATGGTCAGCCAGATCGTGGCGACGTTCAGCAAGAAACCTGTCTTCGGCTATCTCGGCATGGCCTATGCCATGGTCGCGATCGGCGTTGTCGGTTTCGTCGTGTGGGCGCACCACATGTTCACCGTGGGCCTGTCGCTCAACATGAAGCTCTACTTCACCGCCGCGACAATGGTGATCGCGGTGCCGACAGGCATCAAGATCTTCAGCTGGATCGCCACCATGTGGGGTGGTTCGGTAAGCTTCAAGAC
>JBPOET010000190.1:0-4546 GCA_051251675.1 Parasphingopyxis sp.
GGTCGAGAGGCTCAATCGTCGTGACGATGGGATCGTCCCAGTCAGCCGATGCCCGCTCGATTGCGGCCTCAGCCGCAGCCTTTTGTTCCTCAGAATGCGGGAATATGGCCGAGCGATACTGGGTGCCGACATCATTGCCCTGGCGATTGAGCTGGGTCGGATCATGTATGTTGAAAAAGATGTCGAGCAGGTCGTCAAACGCGATCACATCGCTGTCAAAGGTCAGCCGAACGGCCTCGGCATGTCCGGTGTTGCCCGCGCAGACCGAACGATAATCGGGATCTGCGACCTCTCCGCCGGTATAGCCGCTTTCGACATGGGAGATGCCGATCACATCGCTATAGACGGCCTCTGTGCACCAGAAACAGCCGCCCGCCAGTGTCGCTTGTTCAGTTCCCACCGTAAAATCTCCCATGCGTTTCCAACACAGCAAATAATTACGGGTGCGGCGCGATCAAGGTTACAGATGGTTCGGCTGGCTGGGGCGGCAGGGATCGAACCTGCGAATGGCGACACCAAAAGCCGCTGCCTTACCACTTGGCCACGCCCCAGCAGCCGGGCGCCTATATAGCGACCAATACGCCGAGCGAAACCCCTCATGGTACTGGCCATGTGCAAAGCGCGAAGCTAAGGCGTCTCGCGCAATTGGGAGAATATGATGGCTGTCCTCGTTACCGGTGCCGCAGGCTTTATCGGCATGCATCTGTGCCAGCGCTTGATGGCGCGCGGCGAGGCCGTGATCGGGATCGACAATCTCAACGACTATTATTCTGTCCAGCTGAAAAAGGATCGGCTGGCGACTCTCGAAAACGACCTTTTCTCCTTCGAGAAGGTCGATTTTTCCGATCATGTCGCGCTTGAAAAAGCGCTTTCCGGCAAGGATTTCGACCGGATTGTTCATCTCGGTGCCCAAGCCGGCGTCCGCTACAGCCTCACCCATCCGAGAGCCTATATCGAAGCCAATATCATGGGCCATCTCAATATGATGGAGGTCGCACGGGACAGGCAGACGGCCCATATGGTCTACGCCTCTTCCTCGTCCGTTTATGGCGGGAACGACAGCTTTCCCTTTCGGGTGGAAGACCGGGTCGACCAGCCCGTATCGCTCTATGCCGCGACCAAGAAATCGGACGAGCTGATGAGCGAGACTTACGCCCATCTCTATCGCCTGCCGATGACGGGCCTGCGCTTCTTCACCGTCTATGGCCCATGGGGCCGCCCCGACATGGCGATGTGGATTTTCACCAAGGCGATCCTCGCGGGCGAACCGATCCCGGTGTTCAACCACGGCAAGATGCAGCGCGACTTCACCTATGTCGACGATATCGTTTCAGGCGTGATCGCCGTGCTCGACAGCCCGCCCGCCGACGATGGCGAGCAAAAGGCAGGCGGCAGTACAAAACCGCATGCGCTCTACAATATCGGCAACAACAGATCCGAAGAGCTCAGCCATATGATCGACGTGCTGGAAGACGCGATCGGCAAGAAAGCAGAGCGCGATCTCCAGCCCATGCAGCCCGGCGACGTACCCGCTACCGCCGCCGATATCAGCGCGATCCAGAGCGAACTCGGCTTCGAGCCCTCAACGCCGATCGATGTCGGCATCCCGAAATTCGTCGACTGGTACCGCAGCTATCACGGCAATCGGACCGGCTGACCGCCGGACGGGCTAGCGATTCCCCAGCTGCCCGCGCACCAGTTTCGCGTAATCGTCCATCAGGCCAAGGGTCAGTTCGCCGACTTCGAAATTCCACGGGCCCGCTTCGCGGACGGCCGTGACTTCCGCCGCACTGCCGGTCAGGAAAAACTGCTCGAACCCCTCGAGCTCTTCGGGCCAGATATCGCGTTCGATAACCTTGATGCCGCGCTTCTTTGCAAGACCCATCACCGTTTGCCGGGTGATGCCGTTGAGGAAACAGTCCGGCGTCGGCGTATGGATAACGCCGTCCTGGATGAAGAAGGCGTTGGCGCCCGTCGCTTCGGCCACCTGCCCCCGCCAGTCCATCATCAGGGCGTCGTCATAGCCGCGATCGGACGCATGATGCTTCGACATGGTGCAGATCATGTAGAGACCCGCCGCCTTGGCATGAACCGGTGCCGTATAGGGCGCAGGACGCCGCCAGGGCGAAATATCGAGACGAATACCCTTCGCCTTGTCGGCGAAATAGTCGCCCCATTCCCAGGCCGCGATGGCGACATGGGTTTTGGTCGCCTGCGCGGCGACGCCCATCTGCTCCGGACCGCGCCAGGCAACAGGGCGGACATAGGCGTCGACCAGGTCATTGGCTTTCAGGACTTCGCGGCACGCCGCGTCGATCTCTTCGACGCTGTATGGCATTTTCATCCCAAGGATCTTGGCCGAGGTGTGAAGCCGTTCGCTGTGCCGTGTCAGTTCAAAAATTTCCCCGCCATAGGCGCGCTGCCCCTCGAACACGCTCGAGGCATAATGCATGGCGTGACTGAGAATATGGACATTGGCCTCGCGCCACGGAACGAGCGCGCCGTCATACCAAATCCATCCGTCGCGATCATCATATCCGGGTTCCGGCAAAGGCGTATCCGTCTGTTCCTGGTCGACCATTTTATCCTCTTGGTTCTGCTGCAGTCTGCGCCGCTTTCGCGATTCAGGTCCGCGTTTTTGTGATCGCGCGCCTTATATGGCCTTGTCGGCAAAAATACATGGCGTAAATAGGACATAATGGCTGACCCACCTTCCGCCCCACCGCCTTCATCTGGCCTCTCCTCGCCGGCCTCTCCCCTGTTCCTGCGGGAACCCGAAATCCGGCGCGGGATCGAGCTGCTCTTTTTCGCCCATAGCGAGCTGATGCGGAGCGGCGACGCCATTCTGGCCGCCCATGATCTCGGCCGCGCCCACCATCGTGCGCTCTATTTCATCGCCCGCAAGCCGGGGCTAGCGGTCGGCGAACTAATAAATCTTCTGGGAATCACGAAACAGTCGCTGGGCAGGGTTCTCGGCGAGTTGGAAGAGCGCGGCCTGATCACGCGGGAAAAGGGTCAACGCGACCGGCGGCAGATCCTTGTCCGACCGAGCAAAGGCGGAGCGGCCCTGGAAGCCGAACTCTTCGCCGTATTCCGGAAAAAAATGGTCGCATCCTACAGCCATGCCGGCCCCGCCGCGGTGACCGGATTCTGGACAGTTCTGGAAGAATTGCTGTCGGATGCGATGCGCGGGCGGGCCGCAGATCTCGCGAATCGGAACAGCTAGACGGCTAGCGCCTGGCCTCCTCCGCCATTTCCCGGTTCCGGCTCGTTGCCGCTTCGAGTGTCGCATGGACCAGCCTGAGCAGCGCGTCATCCTCGTCGAGGATATCAAGCCCCTTGCGGGTCGAGCCGCCAGGGCTGGCGACGCGGTCCGCGAGCGCCGCCGGTCCTTCATCGGACTGCGCGGCAAGTTCCGCCGCGCCGCGAACGGTTTCGACCGCCATTCGCAGCGCCTGAGCCGGATCGAGACCCAGAGCTTCACCTCCCCGGGCAAGGGAATCCACAAAGCGGAAGACAAAGGCAGGGCCGCTGCCCGAAAGGGCCGTGACGACATCGAACAGCCGTTCATCGGCAACCCATTCCGCAAGGCCGAGCCTGGCCATCAGGGCGGCCACATCGACCGCGCGCTCATCATGTTCGTCTTCGGCGATCAGTCCCACAACGCCCTTACCCAGGGCGACAGGCGTATTGGGCATAGCGCGGACAATCTGCCCGGCCTCGGGAAAAGCATCCCGCAGTGTCGCCAGTTCGACGCCCGCCAGGATCGAGACGACGCATGTTTCAGGGCCGACAAGGCTGCGCATTTCGGGCGCAATATCGGCGAGCATGTGAGGCTTGAAGCCGATCTGGACGATCGTATCGCCGAAACCGGTTTGCGGAAGATGCGGTTGCACGGAAATTCCCGAGCCGAATGGCGCGCCGCTGGGCCGGACGATGCGAAACCGGTCGGCAGGTTCGCCAGCTGCCAGCCAGCCCGCGAGCATGGCGCCGGCCATGTTGCCGCAACCGATCAGCCAGACCGGGCGCTCCGCCATCGCGTCAGGCCTCGCCCGCCGTATCGACAAGGGCAGCTGCGATCGCCTCCTGCGGTGTCTTGTCGCCCCACAGAACGAACTGAAACACCGGGTAGAAACGCTCGCACTCGTCAAGCGCCGCCTCGATAAGCGTTTCGGCCTGCTGGAGGGTCAAACCGACCGGACTTGCCGAATCCAGCAGCGCCGCATGGCGGAACAGGATCATCCCCGAAGCCGCCCACATTTCGAAATGGCCGAGCCAGAGCTGCTCGTTAATCAGACCGAACGTCTCATACACAAGCTGCCGTTTGTCTTCGGGAACGCGCACATCGGGCAGAGCCAGAAACTGGAGCACCCGGTCCTCGGCGCGCCACACGGCCCGCAATTCATACTGGGTCCAGCTGCCTTTGACCGCGGCGACAATCTCTTCATCGCCATTGCGCTCCGACTGCCAGCCATGGGCGGCAAAATAGTCCTCGAGTACGTCGAGCGGCGCGCTTGCCAGCGTTCCTTCGCCATAGCCTTCGAGG
>JBPOET010000191.1:0-4514 GCA_051251675.1 Parasphingopyxis sp.
GGTCTATCCTCGCGCTGCTTGGCCTCGATATGGTCGTTGGCGGTACGGGGGCGGCGTTGCTGGCGGTGGTTTCGGGCCTCGTATCGGCAGCAGGAACGACAGTCTTCACATTGATGCCGGTGGCGATCTACCGGCAGCTTACCGACGCGCAGGCGTCGCAGGTGTTTTCCTAAGCAGTGCGCATTTTCTCAGGCTTCGCGCAGGGGTACATGCGGTGCGCAATCCCGCGGCAGCAAATTCATCAGCCTGGGGTCGGGAAAAGTTTCGACGGCCTGGCCCCGCGCCGTAAACCCGGAATTGCGATAGAAACGCAGGGCGCCGGGATGATCGAGCGTGCAGGTGTGCACATGAACGCGGGAAATGCCATTGCGCCATGCCCGGTTCAGCGCCTCCGCCATCAGCCATTTACCATGGCCGGCACCCGCCAGCTCCGGGACAAGGCCAAGATAGGAAAGTTCGCAATCACCCGATTCGCGGAAATCCAGTTCGAGCATGCCAACCTCGATCCCGCGCCGGTCTTCCACCGCGAATATCTCGATCTGCGGATCGCGAATGATCGACAGCAATTCGCGTTCACCGATCGCGAGCCGGGAAAACCAGAGCCAGGGCCCGCCGACACGGGTGAAGAGCGTGCGATATTTATCGGGATCGACGGTTTCCCATCGTTTCAACCGAAGCGGAGAAGGGGGCAGCGGCGCAGGCTTTGGCCGTTCGCGCATGTCGAGATAGGTGACGATCGCGCCCAGTTCGCCGGCTTTTAGCGTCTGCAGGCCCATTTTACCTCTCCGCGATTACGACCAGGTGGCGAGCGGCGGCAGGCTCATCAATATCGCGTCGATATTGCCGCCGGTCTTGAGGCCGAACAGCGTCCCGCGATCGTAGACAAGGTTGAATTCAGCATAGCGACCGCGCCATTCGAGCTGCGTTGCTTTCTCTTCGTCGGTGAATTCCTGCGTCATCCGCTTGCGCACAAGCGCAGGGAACGCCTTGAGAAACGCCTCTCCGACATGGTCGGCAAAGGCGAGATGTGCGCTGAAATCCGCGTCGTCCTCGATTTCGAGATGGTCGAAAAATATCCCGCCCACACCGCGGGCAACGTTGCGATGCGGAATCCAGAAATACTCGTCCGCCCATTTCGAGAATTTCTCGTAATCGCCGGGTGCATGGGCATCGCAGGCCTTGAACAGCTCGGCGTGAAAGAAATCTGTATCCTCCGTATAGGGAATCGGCGGATTGAGATCGGCTCCGCCGCCGAACCAGCGCTTGGTCGTATTGAGGAAGCGCAAATTCATATGGACGGCGGGAACATGCGGATTGGCCATATGGGCAACAAGGCTGATCCCGGTGGCGAAAAAGCGCGGATCCGTGTCCGCGCCATGGATGGTCTTGGAAAATTCTTCGCTGAACTGGCCGGCCACCGTGGAGACGTTGACGCCGGCTTTCTCGAACACCGCACCCTTGATCAGGCCCTGCACGCCGCCGCCGCCCGGCACGCCTGTTTCGTCGGGCCGTTCCCAGGGTGTGTAGACGAACCGGGCGCCGCTGCCCGCTTCGGTTTCGATGGTTTCGAATTCGGCGCAAATCCGGTCGCGCAATTTCTCAAAGGTGGCGCGCGCCGCCTTTTGCTGGGCATCCATGTCAATCATTCAGGCCAGTTTCCCGTTTGTCTCAAAGCTTCGCCGAGTGCGATGCCCGTTGCAATCGCGACATTCAAGGAGCGAAAGTGCGGGCGCATCGGAATATGAATCCGCATCGCGGCGGCATCGTGGACGTAAGGCGGTGCACCGGCGCTTTCCGAACCCGCCATCAGGATATCGCCGGGTTCGAACCGGGCATCGGGCAGCGCAGTGTCTCCGTCGACGGTCAGCAGGGCGATCCGCGCGGCGCGCGATTCGCGAAACGCCGCCCAATCGGCGTGCCGACTCACATCGGCCTCGGCCGCATAGTCCATGCCCGCCCGCTTCAATCTGCGGTCGGAATAGGGAAAGCCGCAGGGCTCGATAATATCGACCGCGACGCCGAAACACGCGGAAGTCCGCAATATTGTGCCGACATTTCCGGCGATATCGGGCTGGAAAAGGGCGATACGCATAGCCGTCACATACCTGTCTGCGCGAAGATGTCACAAGATGGACAAAAACGCTGTTGGCAAATGGTCCCTAGGGCGGCTATCAGGCGCGCCAAGAAGCCGCTGGGGCAGGGCTGCGAACCATCCACTTGTCCCGATGTCCGAAGAGAAACATGAAGGCCCGAGGAATGGCGACGGAAGACCATGTAGAACAGCCGGCAGGCGAACAACCCGAACAAGAGGGTGTACGCCGCCGCGATTTCCTTAACATTGCTGCAGTGAGCTTTGCCGGCGTGGGCGGGGTCATCGCGATTCTCCCGCTGGTGAACCAGATGAACCCATCGGCGGACGTTCTGGCGCTCTCGTCGATCGAGGTCGACCTTGCGAACATCGAACCGGGCCAGGCGGTCAAGACGATCTGGCGCAAGCAACCGCTGTTCATCCGCAATCTGACGGCGGATGAAATCACGGAAGCCAATGCCGTCGACGTGTCGGGGCTGCGGGATCCGCAAACACTGGCCGAACGTACGGCGGATGGCCACGAAAACTGGCTGATCACGCTGGCGGTCTGCACCCATCTCGGCTGTGTTCCGCTGGGCGCGGGCCAGGGCGAGAACAAGGGCGAATATGGCGGCTATTTCTGCCCGTGCCATGGTTCGCACTATGATACGGCCGCGCGCATCCGCAAAGGTCCGGCACCGACCAACCTTGTGGTGCCCGAATATGAATTCACCTCCGACACAACCGTCACGATCGGGTAAGGTAGACTGACATGAGCTTTCCCTGGGCTGCACAATACACCCCCACAAACCCATTCATGAAATGGATGGACGATCGGCTGCCTTTGCCGCGCCTCGTCTTCAATTCCGTAGGTGCCGGCTATCCGGTCCCGCGGAACCTCAACTATTTCTGGAATTTCGGTGTGCTTTCCGGCCTCGCGCTGGTCATCCAGATCGTCACGGGCATCGTTCTCGCGATGCATTATGCCGCGAACAGCGAAATCGCCTTCGCATCTGTCGAGCATATCATGCGCGATGTGAATTCGGGCTGGCTGATGCGCTATCTGCACGCCAATGGCGCGAGTTTCTTCTTTATCGTCGTCTATATCCACATCTTCCGCGGCCTCTATTACGGGTCCTACAAGGCGCCGCGCGAAATGGTGTGGCTGCTCGGCCTCGTCATCTTCCTGCTGATGATGGCCACCGGATTCATGGGCTATGTCCTGCCATGGGGCCAGATGAGCTTCTGGGGCGCACAGGTAATTACAGGCCTGTTTGCCGCTATCCCGGTTGTCGGCGAAACGATCCAACAATGGCTGCTCGGCGGCTTCGCGCCTGACAATGCGGCGCTCAACCGCTTCTTCTCGCTTCACTATCTGCTGCCGTTCGTGATTGCCGGTGTCATCATCCTGCACATCTGGGCGCTGCACCTTCCCGGTTCGAGCAATCCGACGGGCATCGATGTGAAGGGTCCGCAGGATACGATCCCGTTCCATCCCTATTACACGGCGAAGGACGGTTTCGGCGCCGGCGTGTTCCTGATCCTGCTGGCGATCATGGTGTTCTTCGCGCCGAACTTCCTCGGCCATGCGGACAATTATATCGAAGCCAATCCGCTTTCGACGCCTGCGCATATTGTACCGGAATGGTATTTCTGGCCCTTCTACGCGATCCTGCGCGCCTTCACCGTGGACATTCTCTTCATGCCGGCAAAGCTGCTGGGTGTGCTGGCGATGTTCGCCTCGATCCTGCTGCTGTTCTTCCTGCCCTGGCTCGACAAGTCGCCGGTGCGTTCGGGCAAGTTCCGCCCGCAGTTCAAGATCTGGTTCTGGGTGCTGGTCGCCGATGTTGCGGTGCTTGGCTATTGCGGAGGCGCTCCAGCTGAGGAGCCCTATGTGATGATCAGCCAGCTCGCTTCGATGTATTATTTTGCGCATTTCCTGATCATCCTGCCGCTGATCTCGAGGACGGAACGGCCGTTGCCGCTGCCGAATTCGATCACTGAAGCGGTGCTTGGCAAAGATCACGATGCGGCGCAGCCCGCAGCGGCCGAATAAGGGGTTTCGACATGGTTCGGATTATTGGATTTCTCGTCGGCCTCGGCTTTGTTGGCGTTCTTGGCTATTCGCTGATTGTCGGCGCGATCGCCTACACCACCGAAGAAGAGCCGGGCCCAACGGCCTATGATTATCATCACCACGCCAGGGAAATCAGCTTTGCCAGCGATGGCCCGCTGGGCCGGTTCGACCGGCAGCAGCTGCAGCGCGGTTTCCAGGTCTATCGCGAAGTGTGCGCGGCCTGCCACAGCCTTGAATATGTCGCGTTCCGCAACCTGACCGATCTGGGCTTCACCGAAGCCGAAGTCGATGCGATCGCCGATCAGTGGCCGATCCAGGTTCCGACCGTTAATGAGGATACGGGCGAAGAAACGACCCGCGCAGCCCTTG
>JBPOET010000192.1:0-4512 GCA_051251675.1 Parasphingopyxis sp.
GGGCTCGGCCAGAGTCTGGCCGCGGCATTCAGTTCGGATCTGTTCCGGCTACCCTTCGCGCCGACGCGAGGCACCTACGGCTTCTCGATCGTCGTGGTTCTCGTTGCCGCCGCCCTGACGGCGCTGATCGTAGCCCGGCGGGTAGCAAGACTGGATATGGTACGTGTATTGAAGGCGCGCGACTGATGCTCGAAAAACTCAAACGCTGGCGGTGGGCCACCCTGATCGCCGCTCTGTTCATCATCGGCCTCGGCTACAGTTTCTGGCCTGAAGCCGTTCCCGTCGACACCGGGGAGGTGAGCCGCGGTCCGATGACAGTGGGGATAACCGACGACGGCGTAACCCGCGTCCACGATGCCTATATCGTCTCGGCTCCGGTCAGCGGCTATGTCACACGGATCGAAATCGAGCCCGGCGATCCGGTTGTAGCGCGTGATACCGTCATCGCGCGGATGGCGGGCCGACCATCGACCCCGCTCGATACGCGCTCGCGCCGCGAACTGCAAAATGCGCTTGCTGCCGCTCGCGCAGCCGAACACAGCGCCCGGGCACGAGTCCAGAGCGCAATCGCCTCGCTCGACCTTGCCAGGCGCGAACTGGCGCGCGCCGAGGCTCTCGCCGAGCGTGGTTTCCTGCCGCAATCGCGGCTCGATGCCGCCCGCACCGAAGCCGCTGCGCGCGGCGCGGCGCTCGCGGCTGCCCGGGCGAATGTCGAGCAGAACCGCTCTGAAGTCGGCCGTATCCGCGCCTCGCTGAACGAGCCGGCGGAGGGCACGCCGACGGGCAACGGCCCGGTCGCCGTCCGCTCTCCAACCAGCGGAACAATATTGCGCATACTGCACGAAAGCGAAGGCGTCGTCGCCGAGGGAACGCCTCTTGTCGAGATCGGCGATCCCGAGCAAATCGAAATCGTCGTCGATCTCCTCTCGCGCGAGGCGGTGCGCGTCCGGCCCGGCGCGCCCGTCGCAATCACCCGCTGGGGCGGGGACGAGGCGCTGGCCGGGCGGATCCGCCGGATCGAACCGTTCGGCGAGCTCAAAATCTCGGCGCTCGGCATCGAGGAGCAGCGGGTCAACGTTATCGTCGATTTCGCCGAGCCGCTGGATAGCATCGCCCGGCTCGGCCATGGCTACCAGGTCGACGCTACGATCACCGTGTGGAGCCGCGAAGACGCACTGCGGGTTCCGATCGGGGCAATCTTCCGTAGCGGGGCCGACTGGCACGTCTATGTCGTATCGGGTGGCCGTGCCATCGAACGATCGGTCGAGATCGGCCAGATAAACGACGAGCATGCCGAGGTTCTCGGCGGGCTCGATGAGGGCGAAGAGGTTATCGTCAACCCCGGCAACCGGGTCGCCGACGGCCGGCGGATCACGCACCGCAATTAGCCGGCATCGGGCGGGTCAGCTGATTCCGGCGCACTCCCGCGCTGTCCGGACGAGGTTGGCGCGATTCCGATCGGCATCGATCCGTATCCAATCGAGGGCCCCGGTATCCGCACGCGTCTGGGCCTCCACGACGGATATGGTCGCATCCGAGGGATTGGGGCCCCGCGCCGCCACGCGACCCGCTCGAATATCGGTCGGCGCCTCGAGCCAGAGCCCCGTAAAAGCCGTGCCGCATTGCTCCGCCACCCGCGCGATCGTTTCGCGCTCCGTCTCCTCAAGGAAGGTCGCATCGGCAATCACCGTGCTGCCACCCGCCAGCGCGCGCCGCGCGTCGGTTCGCAACCGCCGGTAGACGCGCTCCGAAACATCGCCTGCATAGGCGGATTCCGGCAGAGGCTGCTCGGGGGAGACGCCGAACATTCGCTTACGCACCATGTCGGACGAAATGACCACCGCCTGGATCGGCGCCGCCAGTGCTGCGGCGACAGTCGATTTGCCGGTACCGGATCGTCCTCCCACCGCAATCAACCGGGGTGTTTCCGTCCGGTTCCCATAAGCGCGGGCGAGATCGAGATAGGAGGTTGCCGGTATATCCTTCATCGCCGCCACCAGCGCCTTGACGACCGCCCGGCAGGATTTGAACATCGGCAGGAGCGCCGCCCCGCGATAGTCCCGGGTGACCGAGAGATAGCGATTGAGCAAACGGTTCGCCGCATCGCCAGCACCCGCATGCTCAAGATCCATGAGCAGAAAGGCGAGATCGTACAATATGTCGATCTCGGTCAGTTCGGGATCGAATTCGATGGCGTCGAACGGCACCGGCTCGCCCTCCCACAGGCAGATATTGGCGAGATGGAGATCGCCGTGACAGATGCGGACGAACCCGTGCCGCCCGCGCGCGTCAAGCAGCGGCGCGAACCGCTCGAGCATCCCGTTCATCCAGCGCCGCCATGCGGCGAGATCGGCGAGATCGATCCTCGACCTGAGCAGCGGCCGGGTCGTGTCGATCAGATTATGCTCGATGGAGGCAAAGCGCGCCGAGCCGTTACCCCTCGTCGCGCGATCCGCACCGGTATGCGCGGCCGCAATCGTGTCGGCGAGCGTGTCGACCAGCGCGTCGGTCAGCCGGCCATCCGCCACAAGCAGGTCGAACTGGTCGCGTTCGGCGAAGCGGCGCATTTCGACGACCCAGTCGACGATCTCTCCGTCCGTGCCAAAAACCAAACCCGCTGGGCTGCGGCAGATCGGCCGCACCCCGATATAGAGCGTTGGCGCAACGCGGCGATTGATCGCAACTTCGGCCCGGCAGGCCTTTTCGCGCAGCGCCACGGTCGAATAGTCGAGAAACGGAAGCGCAACAGCGCGTTTCAGCTTGAAAACGCGGTCGGGGGTCAGGAACAGACTGGATATATGCGTTTCGACCGCCGTGACGGCCTGGCCGCCATGGGTCGAGGGTGAAGCCAGAAAAGCAACAGTGCCAGCCTGATGCCGCTCGGCAGCTTCGCTGGAACCCGATATCTCTGTCACAACGGATGCCCTCGACCTTAAAGCGTCACCAAAGGCCAATATATGGATGCAAGCCCGGCCCGGGTCCTTGCGCCAGATCAATGCCGCACTGCTGCAGGCGAGGCATGCACACGATATGACCCAGTTTTTCGATCAGATCATGGATCGCGCGGCCCAGGGCGACCCCGTGCCCACCGCCGTCGTCCATCCCGTCGACCGCCGCTCGCTGGGCGGCGCGCTGGCGGCCGCGGAGGCGGGATTCATCGCGCCGATACTGGTCGGCCCGCGCGCCAGGATCGAGGCGGCCGGACCCGATATCGGCGACCACCGGATCGTCGACGTGCCGCACAGCCACGCCGCGGCGGCGCGCGCGGTCGAGCTCGTCCATCAGGGCGAGGTCGGCGCGCTGATGAAGGGCGCGCTGCACACCGACGAGATGCTGGCCGAGGTCATCGCCCGCGACACCGGCATCCGCACCGAACGCCGGATCAGCCATGTCTTCGTCATGCGGACACCCGCCTATCCGAAACCGCTCTTGATCACCGACGCGGCGATCAACGTGATGCCGGACCTGCTCGCCAAACGCGACATCGTCCAGAACGCAATCGATATGGCACAGGCCATCGGGATCGAAACGCCGAAGGTTGCGATCCTCTCGGCGACCGAGGAGGTCAATCCGCGGCTGCCCTCGACGATCGACGCCGCTGCGTTGTGCAAGATGGCTGACCGGGCGCAAATCAGCGGTGGTGTGCTGGACGGCCCCCTCGCCTTCGACATTGCCGTGTCTCCGGAAGCCGTCGAGGCGAAAAACCTCAAATCCGCCGTCGCCGGCAAGGCCGACATTCTTGTCGTACCCGATCTGGTGGCCGGAAACATGCTCGCCAAGCAGCTCGATTATCTGGGCGGCGCCGACGCATTCGGCATCGCTCTCGGCGCGCAGGTGCCGATTATCCTCACCAGCCGCGCCGATGGCGTGGAGGAGCGGAAGATATCGGCGGCGCTAGCAAAGCTGGTCGCGGAGCGGGCACGACTTTGACGGACGCACTGCTCATCCTCAACGCTGGATCCTCGAGTGTCAAATTCGCGCTGTACAATGCAGCCGACCCTGGCGAAGCGCCGTTACTTGCCGGGCAGATCGAGCGGATCGGCGGGGATCCCAGCCTCGCAATCGGCAATACCTCCCGGCCCTTCGGTTCCCCTCAGGATGGGCACGCGGCACTGATCGGACGGCTGCTCGAGACGCTCGACGATCTGGCGCCCGGCAATGTCCGGATCGTCGGGGCCGGGCACCGCGTCGTCCATGGCGGCGCCCGGTTCGATGCGCCGGTCCGGATCGACGGTGCGGTGATCGCGGAACTTGAAGCGCTGACGCCACTGGCACCGCAGCACCAGCCGCACAATCTGGCCGGGATCGAAGCCGTCGCCACCGCCTATCCTGATATCCCCCAGATCGCCGCCTTCGACACCGCCTTTCACCGTACGCAATCCATGATCGCCGAACGCTACGCCCTGCCGCCCGACTATGCCGACCAGGGAATGATCGCTTACGGTTTCCACGGCCTGTCCTACGCCTCGATCGCGCCGCGCCTGCCCGCGCTGCTTGACCCCGATGCCCACC
>JBPOET010000193.1:0-4488 GCA_051251675.1 Parasphingopyxis sp.
GCGGTCAGGTCGGCGATTCGGCTCTCGACATTTTCTCCCAGCGCTTCGGTCATTGCCAGCTGCGTGGCCTCGCTCAGCGCCGCGGCGCTTTGCGGGATGATCTCGCCAAAGGCGGCCCGCGCTTTTTCGGCGGCCTGGTCTGCGGTTTCACGCACTTGCATCAGGGTTTCGATCAGTCGCGGCGCAGCACCATCGGCGATGCTTTCCGCCTGGTGCGCAGATTGCGTCAACCCGCTTTCGATGCTGCCGATATCGGCGCGCATTGCCGTGATTCGTTCGCCGACCTGATCGACGAATGCCGTGATGGCGAGGCGCTGTTCCTCCAGGCTTTCGCCGCTCACGCCAATATAGCCCCGCGTATCCTCCGCCAGCTGTTGCAGCGTTTCGAGATCGGGCACGATGCCGGTTATCGCGGCTTTCAACTGATCGGCCCGGGTCTCGCTATCCGTAAAGGCCTGGGGCAGGGCATCCTTGAGGGCCTCGGCGCTGAGGTCCAGCGCGGCCTTAACTTCCGCGGCGCGGGATATCAGGCGCTCGGCCGCCTCGTCATTGCCACCGATATTCTCGCCAAGCGTCGCCATTCCGCTGCTCAGAGCGGTCAACTCTTCACCCAGCTTTCGGGCATGTTCGGCGCCATCCTGCGAGAGGTTTTCCAGCCGCCCTTCGATATCGCCAAGGCCGCTGTCGAGATCGCCCAATACAGTAACCGTCGCTGCGCGCTGTGCCGACAATTGCGCGTCGAACGCCGTCAGGGCTTCGGTGGTTGCAGTGATGCGCTCATCGAGCGCCGCGGCGGCTTCTTCGCCTTCCTGACTGAAACTGGTTCGCGCATTCTCGATCATGGAGGTCAGGGCGGAGCCGATTTCGTCGACAATCCTGCGGGTGTCTTCAACTGCTGCGCTAGACCGTTCGAGCACGGCATCCACCGCCGAATTGATCTCCTCGCTGGTTGCGTTGAGCCGGTTTGCCGACACCTCGGCTACGCCTTCGATCCGCGCGAGGTTGGCGGCCAGCGATTGCGCCGCCCCGTTCGCGATTTCCTTGGCCTGTTCACCGCGCGACTTGAGCGTCAACAGTTGCGTGTCGAGCGATGCGGCCTGCTCATGCGCGTTAATCCCGGCTTCGCGCAGTCCCGTGCTCACGGCGCGCGCCTGTTGCTCCGCACGTGGCAGATCGGCCATCAGGATATCGACATCCTCCCGTGCGGATTTGGTTGCGCGGTCGAGCAGCCCGGATTTCTCTTCGATAGCGGTACTGGCCTCCCGCATGGTATCGCCAATGACATTCAGCCGTCCGGCGGCCTCGTCGCCCAGCGCCAGCAGCCTGTCGGCTTCCGCCGAAACGCCTTCGCGTATTTCGGCCAGCTGACTCGCCGCAAGGGCCATCGCATTGTCGAGCCGCCTGGCTTCTGCGCGCATCGCTTCCGAGGTTCGTCCGAACCGGATCGCTTCGCGCCTGCTCGTGCGCTGTATCGCTATCCAGGCAATACCCAGAAGGGCGAGCGGAACACAGGCGATCGCGATCCAGTTTGCGACCTGTGTCATGCTGGGCGTCTCAACGGCAATGCTGGAATAGGCAGCCCAACCGACGAAAACCGACCACGCAAGGGCTGACAGGACTATTGCGGCGGCGGGCAGTCGCTCCGCTATGCCTGGACTTTCCAGTTCGAAGTCCCACCCATCCTCGTCGATCCATTCGGCGTGGCCAGCCGGTGCGGCGGCCCGCTCTCCGGCGGTCTCCGTCGTGGTTTCGAGCTCGACAATGTCGTTCGCTGGTTCGGCCATCGCAATTCCCCTATATTTTGTGTGTTTACCATGTTTTTAAGGGTTCGAAAGCCTTGCTCGGCAACGGAGCGTTAACGGCGATGCGTTACAGCCACACTATGGCTTATGATCCCGGGGCATTGGACAAGACGCTTGCAGCTGCTGCAGGGGACGATCCGTCGCTTGTCGCAGAGCTGCGTTCGGCGTTTTTCGAGAGCGCACAACGGCAGGTTTCCGCGCTTCACAACGCAGTCAACGATCAGCAGTGGCAGGTTGCGGCCTGGCGTCTCAAAGGGCTTGCCGCCAGCTTCGGCGTCGTCGATCTCATGGATCTCGCAAACCGGGCCGGAGAGGGCGTCCCGTTCGACAAGGCGCTGCTCCAGCGTATCGACAAGGCGCTGGCCGGGTTCTCAGGCAGTTTCGACTTTGCGCCGGACGATACCCCGCAATAGCCTGATCAAAATACGAGACATCCCCGCTTTTCCGGGCTGAGTGGCTTTGCAACCGACCCATTCTGCGCGTATCGGTTCGAACCCATGGCTTTGGAACGAACCTTGTGGCTTTCGCCGCGCTGATCGCCGCCTATCAGGAGGCGGAGGACGGCGAGGCCGGCCTGCGCGCCATGCTTCCCATGGCAGGCCGCAGCTTGCTCGAGAACCAGGTTCGCCGCGCAATTTCTGCCGGAGCCAGCCATGCCGTCATCCTGGTAGAGCGCGTTCCGGCCGCCATGATCGCTGCGCTCGACCGGCTGAAGCGCGACGGCATAGCAGTGAAGCTGGCCCGCGACCCGATGGACGCTGCCGATCATTTTCACCCGGAAGAGGGCGTGTTGCTGGTCGCCGACGGTCTGGTCGCCGCGCCCGACTGTTTCGAAGCAATGGCCGCGCGCGCATCGCCGACGCTGCTTGTTGTGGCCGATACGCCCGAAAATGAAGATTTCGAACGGGTCGATGCCGATCATCGCTGGGCTGGGCTCGCGCTGACCAATGTCGAGGCGCTTGCGACGACCGCAGCGATGTTGGGCGACTGGGATCTTCAGTCGACGCTGATGCGGCGCATTGTGCAGGGCGGTGCCGATTTCTTGCCCGTGGATGGCGAGGCGGGCGTCGTGGCCGATGCCGGCGAAGCGGTTCTGATGGCCGAGCATAGCGACAAGAGTCGCGGCGCCGGGCGTTCCATGTTGAGGCGCAACAGCCTGCAGGCGGGCAGCTGGCCGGAGCGTTTTATCTATGCTGGCATTGCCACGCGTATCGCTCCGCCGCTGCTCGATCGGGGGGTGGAAGCGCTCTGGCTGCGGATTGCCGCGATCATGTTCAACCTGGTTGCGGCCGGAGCATTCTGGTGGGGCTGGCTCTGGACGGGCTTCATATTGGCATTACTGGCCGGGCCGCTCGACGCGATCGCCGGACGGATCGATCTGGCCCAACTGCGCGATCATGAGGGCGGATGGGAAATCCGGCTGATCAGGGCGGCCGCCCAGGCTCTGACGGTCCTTGCAATGGGCAGGCTCGCCATGAACGAAACCGGTGAAATTGCCTTTCTCATGCTTGCTGCCACGACTGTGGCGCTGCTTTTCCTGACATATCGTGTGACGCAAAATGTTCGGAAATTTCAGGCCTCTGAAGTGGGATACCGGCCGTGGCTGGCTGACGGGAATGCCGCAATTTGGCTGATTATCCCTTTTGCCGCCTCCGGCTTTTGGTTCTATTGGCCTCTGGCGACTGCCATATATGCTTATATTACACTGTTTTTATTACAGAATATCCAAAAAGAAGTCATGCGGCAGCGCGATTGATCCGGGTAAACAGGATTAGCACGGTCTTAACGACGTTTCGGCTATGTCACGGCCATGTCTGATCCGGCCAATCTTCGCCCGGAAACTGCGGACGAGCGCGCTGCTGCGTTGCTCGCTGACGCTGCGCGTGCATCGCATGAACGATATCCTGAATCCGGGATGTCGCTGTCGGCATTGATGCAACCGCAGAAAATCCGGCTGAACGAGATTGAACGCGTCGCCATTCGCCGCCTGTACAAGAATCTCGTCGAAAGCATTGAAAGCGAGCTGCGGTCCCGATTGCTGGCCCGGCCGGATTTGCCAGATATACCGGAGTTTCGCGCGTCGTTGGGCGCGGCTCATGTTGCGATCGCATGGCCGGCCTTTGTGCGGGCAGGTTTCCCCGAAGATCCTGAACTGGCCGATATCCTCGTCCACAGGGCCAAGTCCTATGGCGTCATGCGGAATCTGAGGCAGAATGTCGTGATGGCGGAGAACAGCCGGCTCGACGTGCTGACCGAACATGGCGATCCCGATATCGCCCGCGACGCGATGAAACTCCTGATTGCCGAAAGCCGTTTCAACGACCGGTTCGACGATCCGAGGCTCGGCCGCGGCGACCTTCCCGAATCCGCAGATCACAGGCTGGTCTGGACGATAGCTGCCGCCTTGAGGGATTATGGCCAGCACAAGCATGGCCTGGATGGCTGGAGTCTGGATGAACCGATAACCGCCGCCGCGACCGCGATGCTGACCGAGCAGGACGATAGCGCGCCTGCGGATGTTGTCGCGATGGCGCTCGCATCCCGGCTTGAGCGAGCCGGATTGCTGGACGATCCTTTGCTTGTCGAGGCGCTGAATAGCGCCCGTCTGACGCTGTATGTGGCGATGCTTGCGGAGCGTTCCGGCATGGAATTCGGTGCCGCTTGGGAAATGGTGGCGATGCCCGAC
>JBPOET010000194.1:0-4488 GCA_051251675.1 Parasphingopyxis sp.
AAATCTGGGTGCCTGAGGCGAGCTGGCTCGGCGAAATTCTTTCGGGCGCCGGGCGTCCGCTCGATACGCTCCGGGAGGGCGCGGCCGGCGTTTGGCGCGCTACGGCCTGCGGCTGCGGCGATGCCGTCGGCGCACTCGACTGGTCGAGAAATATCTGTTCGCGCGACCCGTTGCGGGAGATCGTGACGAAATCGAAATCGACCGCCTCCAGCGTCACGCCGGGCATGATCTCGTCGCCGACCGAATAGCTGTCCTGTTCGCCGCTTGGCAGTGCGATGATCGCCGATCCGCGCCCGCTCGCCTGGTCCTGCCGCACCCCGAAAAGGCGGACATCGAGATCGGTCACGACAACACGGCCATTGCCTTCAAGGCGAAAAAAGGGATCGAAGGTTTCGAAAAGCGCCATATCGGGTGCGGCAAGCGCCGGCATGCCCGCGTCGCTGCGCCAGTCCCCGACTGGCCCGACCGGCGTCACGACCGCCCAGGCCAGCCGCGCGCACTGCACGGCAAGCAAGGAAATCAGGACGATTTCCAGCACGGAAAACCAGGTTGTTCGCGGCAGCCGTCTCAACAGTCGTTGAGCACGGGCATCGAGCGATAAGCGCATGAATACTCCCCCGAGACACGCCCGCTAGGCGCTGAGTGTTACACCGCGATGACGGGTTTTATGGCATTTCCGTGAAAGGTGCGACTCACAATGCATGGAAATAGTTTTGCAGCGCATCGCGGCCCAGCCAGAGCGGCCAGGCTGCAACCGCCAGAAATGCACCGAAAGGCAAGCGATCGCTCGCCTTCATCGTGCGTCCCCGCATCGCACCGTACAGCACCGCCAGAAGCCCCGTCCCGCTCGCCAGCAAAAGAATGAAAGGCAGCATCTGCCATCCGAGCCATGCGCCGATAGCGGCGAGCAGCTTCGAGTCGCCGCCGCCCAGTCCATCGCGTCCGCGCAGCGCGCGATAGGCGCTGTTGATGGCGAACAGCAGCCCGAAACCTGCCAGTGCGCCAATCAGCGCATCGATCAGGCCCGGCCTGCCGATCAGCCAGGAGGCGCCGATACCGAGAGCAACCAGTGGCAGGGTCAGCCGGTCGGGCAGCCAGAAGTGGCGGATGTCGAGTATCGCCAGAACCAGCAGGACCCATCCGAAAATTGCGCCGGCCAGCCCTTCGAAACCGGGATGCAGAGCGAGCGACACGGCGCCGATCAATGCCGCGGCCAGTTCCGCGACCGGATGGACGGGGTCTATCCGCGCCCCGCAATGTCCGCACCGGCCGCGCCGCACGGCATAGCCGAGCAGCGGAACCAGCTCGCGCCAACCCAGCGTCCTGCCGCAACCATCGCAGCGGGACCGGCCCCGCGACGCGCCCTCGCCCGATGGCATGCGCAAGGCCAGCGTGACCAGATAGCTGCCGACGATCAGTCCGAGCAGCGCCCCGAACGCTGCGCGCCATTCAGGCGGAAGATTCTCAAAATTCGTGACGAGCGCGGTCACTTAGCGGCAGGGCCTAGTCGACACGCTCATTTTCCCCGACGCCGAAAAGATGTGCGGTCCGGACGAAACCGCTGCGTCCGCGCACATCGATCTCGCACCAGCCGCGGCGGCAGCTCCGTATCCGTCCGACGACGCCGGGCTCCGCCTGATAGCGGATCCTCGCGCTGGCCTGCGGCGCTTCGCGCAGCGGGCGGATATCGCCGACGATCATGGCGGTGCGGTCGGCGCTCAACAGATTGACGAGCATCCACCCCTGGGTGCCGTCCGGGTCCTCTATCTTGCGCCAGTTTTCATACACTTCCACAACGCGCACAGGCAGATCCGCCCGCTGATACAGCCAGCTGATCGGAAAGTTCCGCCCCGGCCCCGTGCGCATCCGCGCCTGCCCGGCCGAAATCGATGCCCAATAGGGTGTTTCCCTGTCCTGGGCCGACGCTCCGCCCGGCACCGACAGCAACGCCACGCCACACACCAGAACCACCAATCGCAAAATCGTGCGCATTTGCCGCATCGCCCCCGTTTCGATCGCCTGCCCCTGTCTCTAAGCCAAGCGTGCGCCGCCCTTCAACCCGCGATCCGCTTGACGCGCCGTAAAACAGGCTGCAATTCACGTCGCGATGTCACAGATCGAACGCCCCAAAACCATCGTCACGCGCAAGCTGCCCGCCCAGGTGGAAGCGCGCATGGCCGAATTGTTCGACGCGGAATTCAATGCCGATGACACGCCGATGAGCGAAGATGCACTCAAGGACGCGGTCGCGCGGGCCGATGTTCTGGTGCCGACCCTGACCGACGATATCTCGGAAGAGGTGCTGGCGAGCGCCGGTCCCCAGCTCAGGCTGATCGCGAATTTCGGCGTCGGCGTCGACCATATCGATCTTGCCGCGGCGCGCGCACGCGACATTCCCGTCACCAACACGCCGGGCGTGCTGACCGAGGATACGGCCGATATGGTGATGGGGCTCATCATCTCCGTGCCCCGCCGACTGGCGGAGGGCGAAAAATTCGTCCGGGCCGGAAATTGGCGCGGCTGGGCGCCGACAGGCATGCTCGGCCACCGGGTCAACGGAAAGAAACTGGGCATTGTCGGTATGGGCCGCATCGGCCAGGCCATCGCCCGTCGCGCAAGCGGATTCGGAATCGCCATAGACTATCACAACCGGCACCGGCTGCCGGAGGCGGTCGAACAGACATTGGGCGCAACCTGGCGCGCAAATCTGGACGATATGCTCGCCGATATCGATATCCTCTCGATCAACTGCCCCTATACGGCCGAAACCCACCATCTCCTCAACGAAAAGCGGCTCGGTCTGCTGGGCCGCGATGTCTATGTGATCAATGCGGCCCGCGGCGAGATTATCGACGAAGAAGCGCTGACGGACGCCCTTGAAAAGGGCGCTATCGCGGGCGCCGGGCTCGATGTTTACGAAAACGAACCGCATATCGGCGAACGGCTTCTGGCGCTCGAAAATGTCGTTCTGCTCCCACATCTCGGTTCGGCGACATTCGAAGGGCGCGAGGCGATGGGCGACAAGGTCATCGCCAATATCCGCATCTGGGCGGACGGCCACCGGCCGCCGGACCAGGTGCTCGAAGGCTGGGCTTGACGGACGCCCACAACAACACTGTCCGGTCGGGCCGAGCTTGTCGAAGCCGGGCACTTTCTTCTAGTCAGTTACCGATAGGAACAGCCCTTCGACTATGGGCAAACGGGGAGTGGATGTGATGGGCAAGGTCATGAAATACGGCGCTTCAGCCGTTGCCGCAGCGATATTCGGCGGCGTTGCCCATGCCCAGCCCGGCTTTCCGCCCGCGCCTGTCGTCGTCAATTCCGGCGACACCGCATGGATCCTGACCGCCAGCGCGCTGGTCCTGCTGATGACCCTGCCCGGTCTGGTGCTGTTCTATGGCGGGCTCGTGCGGACCAAGAATTTCCTTTCGGTCGGCATGCAGATTTTCGGCATCTGCTGCCTTGCCTCGCTGATCTGGGTGGCGATCGGATACAGCCTCGTGTTCAGCGAGGGCGGCAATTTCATCGGCGGCACCGGGCTGGCGATGCTTTCGGGCCTCGGCGAAGTCTTTCCCGGCACGACCATTCCCGAATCCAGTTTCGTCTTGTTCCAGATGACCTTCGCGATCATCACCCCCGCGCTGATGGTCGGCGCCTGGGTGGAGCGCGCCCGGTTCGGCTGGGTCATGGTGTTTTCCGCGCTCTGGCTGCTCTTCGTCTATGTTCCCGTCGCCCATTGGATGTGGGGCGGTGGCTGGCTCGCGCAGCGCGGCGCGCTCGATTTCGCGGGCGGCATCGTCGTGCACACCACCGCCGGCATTTCGGCGCTGGTGATCGCCATTCTGCTGGGCCGCCGCGACGGATTCCCGAAAAAGATGATCCCGCCGCACGGCGCAGCCCTCACCATGACGGGCGCGGCCCTGCTCTGGGTCGGCTGGTTCGGATTCAACGGCGGATCGGGCCTGACCGCGAATTTCGGCGCCGGGGCGGCGATTCTCAACACCCATCTGGCGGCCAGCGCAGCAGCGCTGACCTGGGCGGCGATCGAAAAGATACGCTTCGGAAAATCCACCGGTGTCGGCATCGCCACCGGCGTCATCGCCGGGCTCGCAACGATCACCCCGGCCGCCAATGTCGTCGGCCCCGGCAGCGCGATGCTGCTGGGCCTCATGGCGGCGATCGTCTGTTTTGTGGCTGTCGGCGTGATCAAGCGGCGCTTCGCGATCGACGATTCGCTCGATGTGTTCGCAGTCCATGGCGTCGGCGGCATGCTCGGCGCGGCCATGCTTGCCGTGCTGATGGCGCCTAGCCTCGGCGGAACGGGTTTTGCGCCCGGCGTTACCATGGCGAGCCAGCTCGTCGCCCAGCTCACCGCGATCGGCGTCGTTGCGCTCTGGTCGCTGGTGGCGACGGCCGGACTGGCCTGGATTGTCGGCATCGTCTTCCCGATGCGCGCGACGAAGGAACAGGAACAGGAAGGTCTTGACC
>JBPOET010000195.1:0-4479 GCA_051251675.1 Parasphingopyxis sp.
CATATTTTTCTCCCTGCAATCTGCTTCTAGTCCGCCCAGGCCGCATCTTCGAGATGCAGTTCGGCGGCGGGGCGGGGGCCCCAATCGTCTATCTTGGCGCGGCCGGCGACCCAGAGCTTGCGCGTGCTTCCGGCGCCGAGCACCGCTTGCCCCAGCGGAGTATCCGCCGCCCGAAAGGCGATGGTTTTCAGGCTGCGTCCGTCTTCCCCGGCGACAATCGCCCGGACATGATCGGTGCCGACAATATCCGCTTTGACAATCCGGACCGGCCCGGTCGCGATGCGCGGCGCGGGCCAGCCCATGCCATAGGGGCCGCCTTCTTCCAGTGCTTCGACGAGAGACGGAGTGACTCCGCCGGGCGCGACAACCGCATCGAGCTGCAGCGCGCGTGCGCCGCGGGCCCGGGTCACATCTTCGGCCATGCGCTCGTCGAGAAAGTCAGCAAAACTGTCGATCCTGTCTTCGGCAATGGTGATGCCGGCCGCCATAGGATGACCGCCGCCGGCGATCAGCAGGCCCATATCCTTGGCGGCCAGTATCGCCGCCCCGAGATCCGCGCCCCCGACCGAGCGGCCCGATCCCTTGCCGATGCCGTCATCGTCAAGCGCTATCACGATAGCGGGGCGATGGAGTTTTTCCTTCAGCCGGCTGGCAACGATGCCGATCACGCCCGGGTGCCAGCCCTTGCCCGATACGAGGGCTACCGAGCGGTTATCCTGTCCCTTGCCCAGTTCCAGCGCCTGTTCGGTGACGGCCGCTTCGATCGCGCGGCGTTCCTCGTTGAAATGTTCGAGTTCGGCGGCAATGGACCGGGCTTCCTCCGGATCCCGGGTGGTCAGCAGGCGCACGCCCAGATCCGATTTTCCGACCCGTCCTCCCGCGTTTATTCGCGGTCCCAGCCGGAAACCGAGGTCAGAGGCGATAGGCGCGCGGTCGAGCCGCGAAGCTTCCAGCAGGGCGGTGATCCCGATATTACGCTGGGCCGCCATGACCTTGAGGCCCTGGGCGACAAAGGCGCGGTTAAGGCCGTGTAGCGCCGCGACATCGGCGACCGTGCCGAGGGCCACGATATCGAGCAGTTCGATCAGTTTGGGTTCGTGGCGCTCCTTGAAATAGTCTTTTTCGCGCAGGTGCCGGACGATGGCCGCACCCAGCAGAAAGGCGACGCCCACGGCCGCGAGATGGCCATGCGCCGCGCCCTCGTTTTCATCGAGCCGGTTGGGATTGACGAGGCTGTGCGCGGGTGGAAGTGCAGCCGCGCATTTGTGATGATCGACCACGATGACGTCGACGCCCGCATCCTTGGCCTGTTGCAGTGCCTCGAACGCCTGGGCGCCGCAATCGACGGTTACGATGAGAGAAGAACCCTGTTCGGCCAGCTTCACCAGCGCCTCACCGGAAGGCCCGTAACCTTCCATCAGCCGGTCCGGAATATAATAGCCGGCATCCAGACCAAGTTCGCGAAGCAGGCGGATCAGGAGCGCGGCGGAGGTGGCTCCGTCGACATCGTAATCCCCGAATATCGTGACCTTCTCCTGCGCTTCTATCGCCTCAACGATCCGCGCTGCCGCCCGGTCCATGTCGCGAAAGATAGAGGGGTCGGGCATGAAACCGCGGATCGTCGGCGCGCGGTAGATGTCGAGATTCTCACGCGCGCAGCCCCGGGACAGAAGCAGCCCGGTAACCAGATCATCCGGCTGGAAACTGCCGCTCAGCCCGTCGACCGCGCCGCCGCGCCAGTGCCATGGCTGGCCGGAGATCGAATGGGAAATGTCGAGTGCGGGTTTCATGAGCCCGGCCTTAGCCGACGGACCTATTCCTTGCCATCGACCTTGGCCGCCCGGCTGTGGGCATAGAGCGCGGCGAGCGGTGCAGAGGTGATCCCGTGGAGAATGATGCTGAGCAGCACGGTCAGATAGGCGGCGGCGCGGATCGGTTCGCTGACTATCCCTTCGCCGAACACCAGCAACACAAACACGATGGTGGCGAGCCCGCGGGGCCCGAACCACCCCAGATACAGTATTGTCGGAAGCCTTGTGCCGGTGCCGATCAGCGACAGCGCCACCGCGCCCATCCGGACCACGGTGAGGCTGAGTAACGCATAAATCAGATATGCCCACTCGAATTCAGCAAGCGCGACCGGAGCCAGGGCAAGGCCGAAGATGAAGAACAGGGTCAGGCTGAAAAACTTGCCTTCTTCCTCCACGAATTCGGCCACCATGCCGGTGCGTTCCTCGCAGATGGCGGCGAAACTCAGTCCGGCGACGAAGGCCGAGACAAACGCATTGCCGCCAATTGCCTCGGCGGCGAGAAAGGAACCTGCGGCAACCCCGACACAGGCAAGCGTTTCGAATCGCGGATCGAGCCAGCGGGCGCGGGTGGCCTGGACGATGGCAAAACCGCCGGCGAGGCCGACGGCAATTCCCGTCAGCACACCGAGGCCGATCTGCTGCGCGGCAAAGCCGACCCAAAAGGCGAGATCGCCCTGTCCGCCGAATTCAACATAACCGGCCAGCGCGGCAAACAGCAGAACGGGCGGTACGGCCAGACCGTCATTGAGCCCTGATTCGGTGATGATCGCGCGGCGAATGCGCGGGGGAACATCCTCATTCTCCACCACGGCGGCGCCGAGCGCCGCATCCGTGGGCGCGAGTATTGCCGCCAACAATGCCGCCTCCATCCAGTAAAGCCCGGGGATCAGGCCGAGCGCCGCCAGGGCGCCGAAAAGGATGGCCAGTGGAAGCCCAATGAGCAGCATGCGCTGGGCGAGCGCGTTCATGCCGACCACCTTACGCAGCGAAAGTCGCGAGGCATCGCCGAACAGCACCAGGGCAAGCGTTCCTTCGGCGAAAAGCAGCAGCGCTTCGGATCTGGGATCCACGGTGAAGAGGATGAAGCCGGTGGCACTTAGCGCCAGCCCGGCAAGGGCAAAGACAAGGGGCGCAGGGGCGATCGTTGCGCCCAAAGGCTTGGAGAAAATGCCATAGCCGACAAAGAGCAGCGCCAGCGCTGCAATTGTATGCTCCATTTCCATGGCTCTCTGTCTCCCCTCAGCCGTGCCGTCGACAATGCCTTGTGGAAATATAATTGCAAATGGCAGGAATGATCCATTGCATTGCGCCTTTTGGTTGAACCCGTCTGCGCGGACGTGCAGGAAATGGCCATGCCGCCGATTATCTCCATCTCCAACCTCAGCAAAATCTATGACGGGGGCGTGAAGGCGCTGAATTCCGTCAGCCTCGACATTGAGCAGGGTGAAATTTTCGCGCTGCTCGGGCCCAATGGGGCCGGCAAGACCACGCTTATCAGCGCTGTGTGCGGTATCGTCACGCCGACATCGGGCAGGGTGCTGGCGGGCGGTCATGACATCATCCGCGGCTATAAAAAGGCGCGGGCTATGATCGGGCTGGTGCCGCAGGAAATCAGCACAGACGCGTTCGAAACGGTCTGGGCGACGGTGAATTTCAGCCGCGGGCTTTTCGGCAAGGCGAGAGACCGCGCCTATATCGAGCAGCTGCTCCGCGACCTTTCCCTGTGGGACAAGAAGGATGCGAAAATCATGGAGCTGTCCGGTGGGATGAAACGCCGGGTGATGATAGCCAAGGCGCTAAGCCATGAACCCGATATCCTGTTCCTCGACGAGCCTACGGCCGGGGTGGATGTCGAGCTCAGGCGGAGCATGTGGAATCTGGTGCGGGGGCTGCGCGAACGCGGCGTCACGATCATCCTCACGACCCATTATATCGAAGAGGCCGAGGAAATGGCCGACCGGGTCGGCGTGATCCGGGGCGGCGAGATCATCGTCGTCGAGGAAACCGAAGCGATCATGCGCAAGCTCGGCAAGCGCCAGCTCACCCTGACCCTGACCGAAGCCATGGAAAGCGTGCCGGCCGCGCTGGCCGAATGGCATTTGGAGCTTGCCGACGAAGGGCATCGGCTGGTCTATTCCTTTGACGCCAATGACGAGAGCACCGGCATTCCTTCCCTGCTTCGCCGGATGGGCGATCTTGGCATCGGTTTTGCCGATCTCGACACGTCGAAAAGCTCTCTGGAGGATATTTTCGTCGGTCTCGTCAACGCACAGCAGGAGCCGGCAGCATGAATATCCGCGGCGTGTGGGCGCTCTACAGTTTCGAGATGCAGCGCACCTGGCGGACGCTGTGGCAGAGCGTCGTGACCCCGGTCATCACGACCGTGCTCTATTTCGTCGTGTTCGGCAGTGCGATCGGTTCGCGGATGGAGGATATCGGCGGAGTCGATTATGGGGCTTTCATCGTGCCGGGCCTGATGATGCTTTCGCTGTTGACCCAGAGCATCTCCAACGCGTCCTTCGGCATCTATTTCCCCAAATTCAGCGGCACGGTGTATGAAATGCTCTCGGCGCCCATGTCACCGATTGAGCTGGTCATGGGCTATGTCGGCGCGGCGGCGACCAAATCCATCCTGCTCGGCCTGATCATCCTCGCCACAGCCAATCTC
>JBPOET010000196.1:0-4469 GCA_051251675.1 Parasphingopyxis sp.
CCGCAGAGGGTGGCGACCTGCCCGAGAGGGACGCATTACCGGTTAGAGCCGGAACCCGATCCCAATTCCGAAAACGAACGGGTCTAGGTCGATGTCGACCTGTTGTGTGCCGAGCGTCGCGTTGCGCAGCGTCGCCGTGGTATCGATGTCGATATATTTGATGTCGAAATTGAGAAAGATGTCCTCGTTGAGATCGACGTCCACACCCGCCTGCAGGGCCCAGCCCCAGCTGTCGCTTAGCGACACCGATGTCGGCCCGACGGCGTTTTCAAGGCCGTTGGTCGCGTCCTCGGAATAGAAGACGGTGTAGTTGACGCCCGCTCCGACATAGGGCCGTACCGAGCTTTCCGGCGAAAAATGATACTGGGCGGTGAGAGTCGGCGGCAGAACCCAAGTCGATCCGAGTTGGCCAATCCCACCGGTCACGCCCGATGTTCCGCCGAAATCATGCTGGGTCGTCGCGGCGATCAGCTCGAAGCCGATATTGTTGGTCGCCATATAAGTGATGTCGACTTCCGGTGCGAAACTGTCGGTGACGTCCACTTCTTCGCCGGGAAAGGCAGGGAGGATCGATCCGGAATCCTCGTTGGGGGAAACCACGACCGCCCGGACCCGCAACAGCACATCGCCAGCTTCGGCGAAGGCCGGGGCCGGACCAGCTGCAATGGCGAGCAGGGGCAGGAGGGGAAGCGCACGCATGATCATACCTTTCAGTTCGGTTTGTATGGCCATGGTCTGGGGAAAAGGCGGCTCCGGCTCTTTGATATCTGTCAACCGCTTCTTTGATTATGGTCAAGGAGTCGCGAGCTATCATCTGGTCTCTGGCGAGGCATGTGGCCTTATATCCCAGAATTGCTCGAGCAACCCGTTCCGCGATATACGAGCTATCCCACTGCAGCAGAGTTTGAGCCGGTAGATGCCGGCTTTCACGAGGCCGGATTTGATGAACTGGCTCCAGGCGCCGCCGTTTCGCTTTATGCCCATATTCCGTTTTGCGAGAAAATCTGCTGGTACTGTGGATGCAATACGGGTGCAGCCAATCGCGCGGACCGGCTGACGGCCTATCTCGATGCGCTGCATATCGAAGTCGAAACGGTCGCCGAGCGGCTGGGAAACCAGAGGCCGGTGACCCAGCTCGCCTTTGGCGGCGGCAGCCCGAATGCGATCGAGCCGGTCGATTTTGTGAGGCTGCTGGATCATATCCTGATCGCTTTCGACGCGTTGGACGCGCGCATATCCATCGAGCTCGATCCGCGCAGCCTGACATCCGAATGGACGGGATTGCTGGGTCGAGCGGGGGTGAGCCATGCGAGCCTCGGCGTACAGACATTCGATCCCGGTTTGCAGGCGAGGATCGGGCGAATACAGCCGACAGAAAGCATAAAGCGGGCGGTTGAAGGGCTGCGCGACAATGGCATCTCGTCACTCAATTTCGATCTGATGTATGGGCTGCCCGGCCAGACCATTTCCGACCTTACCGCAACGCTCGAACAGGCCGTCGCGCTGAAGCCGGAGAGGATAGCCCTGTTCGGCTATGCGCACCTGCCAGCCGCCATACCGCGCCAGCGCCAGATTGATGCGAGCGACATGCCCGATGGGCGGGCGCGGTTCGAGATGGCCGAACTCGGTTTTTCTATCCTGACGGCAGCTGGTTACAAGCCCATTGGTTTCGATCATTTCGCTCTGCCGGACGATCCAATGACGCTGGCCTGTGAAACTGGCCAGATGCGGCGAAATTTCCAAGGTTTCACCGATGACAGAAGTGACGCCCTGATCGGCCTCGGCGCCAGTTCCATCAGCAGCTTTCCGGATCGTCTGGTGCAAAATCAGAAAAATAGCGGGCGGTATCGCGAACTGGCGGGCGCGAACAGACTTGCGGCCGAACGCGGCATCCTGCGCGGGACGGTCGATCGAAAGCGCGGCGCGGTGATTGAAAACCTCCTATGTACGGGCAGGGCAAATATCGGCGTGCTGAATATCTCGCCCCATACCTACATCCGGATCGGCAAGTTCCGCCAACTGGGCCTGCTGGAGCAGAATGGGGAGAATATCGCCATTACCGAGGATGGTCGGCCTTATAGCCGGGCCATCGCCAGTCTCTTCGATCCCTATCGTATTGCCGAGGAGCAGCGCTTCAGTCGCGCGGTCTGATCATCCCTGGCGTCGGGCGAAGGCCGGATCTTGAAAGCGGATGATATGATCCGTGTGCCGGATTTCGGGAAGCCGTGTGAAACGCCCGACAAATTTCTCGCAGCCGGCGCTCAGGCGAAATGCGAATATCGTTCCGTCATCGAGATGAAACTTCGCTTCACGGAGCTGAACATAAGGCTTGTGTGCGCCAGATGTGCGGTTTCGGTCCATCGTCATGACATGAACGCCAGAACTTAAGAATTTATGGACGGCCCCCTTGCAAACGCGGTTCGTTAACCATCTTCGTTCGGCCGGTGTAACTCTGTCTTGCAACGAGACCGTTGGAAAAAAACCCGAATATAATTTGCCCGGCGAAACCAAATATGTTTAGATTCCATACACCTTGTTCGGAGATTGTTTGGTGGACCAGAGCAGGATCGGATCGACGGACAGTCACACACTCTCTGAAGAGGTGGCGGATGCGTTGCTCGAGGAAGCCGAACTTCGGCAACTGACGGACCAGGAACCGTCTCCACTTTTCGATCTCGGACAACTTGATGTAAGCTGGGATGCCGAACGTAAGGCCCTGTGGACCTATATGACGCCGACCGGCCGGCCGAGTTTCAACCTGCCGATGCTCGGCGATTTCGATGTCTGGCAGAATGAGATCACGCGGCTTTACGGTGATGGCGGCGAAGAGTTACGGTATCTCATACTCGGATCGCGCTTTCCCGGCGTCTGGAATTTTGGCGGGGATCTGGGACTTTTCTCGAACTATATCCGCAGCCGGGACCGCCAGGCTCTCGTCGATTATGGCCGGGCCTGTAACAATATTCTCTTCCGGAACATGAAAAGCCTGGATTTGCCGATTGTAACCATCGGGCTGGTTCAGGGACAGGCGCTGGGCGGTGGTTTCGAAGCGCTGATGTCCTTCAACGTCATTATCGCGGAACGGAGCGCGAAATTCGGTTTGCCAGAGATGGCATTCGGCCTGTTTCCCGGAATGGGCGCTCATGCTCTGCTGGCGCGGCGACTGGGGTTTGCCAAGGCCGAAACGATGATCCTCAGCGGTAAGACCTATACAGCCGAGGAGATGCAGGAACTGGGCCTTGTCCATTATCTCGTCGAAGATGGCGAAGGCGAGCAGGCGGTTATCGACTATATCAGTCACAACAGCAGGCGGCATGCCGGCAACCGCGCGGTGTATAAGGCCAGTCGTGAAGTCTGGCCGGTATCGCTCAAAGAACTGAACGCGATCGTCGATATCTGGGCGGATACGGCGCTCAAGCTTAAAGAGAGCGATTTGCGATTGATGGAAAGACTGGTGCGCGCGCAGACAAAATTGTCTGCGAAACTCAGCGCTGGTTGACGATTTTCAACGGACCATCGTCGGGCAATTCTTCCTGTGCGAGGCGCTCGGTCGCCTGAGCAGCCGTCATCGGCCTTGCATAATAGTAGCCCTGAACACGGCAGCATCCTGCTTCGCGGACGCGCGACAGCTGTTCTTCTGTTTCCACGCCCTCGGCCACCGTCGCTACATCGAGTGACTTGGCCAGTTGTACGACCGCGCCGATAATCTTCTGGTCCGTCGGGCTGTTGCCGATGTTCCGGATAAAGGACTTGTCGATCTTGATAGTGTCGAATTCCCAGCTGCGCAGATAGGTGAGCGAGGAAAAGCCCGTGCCAAAATCATCGAGGCAGAGGCGCAGGCCCATCTTCTGCAGCTGACGGAGCAGGGAATTGGTGTGCGGATTCTTGTCGAGCAACACCGATTCCGTGATTTCGAGCTCGAGCCGTCGGGCAACCATGCCAGTGTTGACCAGAGTCTCGATGATCGTAACCGGAAGATTGTTCTGCTTGAGCAGGGCCGGCGAGATGTTGACCGATATGTTTACATCCTCAGGCCATTCGGCAGCCGCCTCGCAGGCTTTGCGCAGCACCCATTCGGTGATGTCGCCGATCAGGCCCGCGCTTTCGGCTACGGGAATGAACATCGCAGGGCTGACATCGCCCAGTTCGGGGTGTTTCCACCGCAAAAGTGCCTCGCAGCTTTTGGTCCGCCCCGTCGCAAGGTCGATGATTGGCTGGAAAAGCACGGTAAATTCATCGTTTTCCAGCGCGTCGGTCAAACCGGATTCAATCTGGCGAAGCATGAGGAAATCTTCATGCATGAATGGTTCGAATATCTGGACACGCTTTCCACCCTCATTTTTCGCATGGTAAAGTGCGATATCCGCGTTCTTGAGCATGATTTCGCTTTGGCGCCCATGATCGGGCGCGACCGCGACGCCGAGAGAGGCCGCAACCTCGACAATGTTTTCATTTATGCTGACGCGCTG
>JBPOET010000197.1:0-4457 GCA_051251675.1 Parasphingopyxis sp.
ACCTTGTCCAACGGCCTCAAACTGCTCGACGGCGCAGTATCGGGCATGGCGGAAGGCGAGACGCTGGCCGGCGAAACGGCCTTCAAGCTCTACGATACATATGGCTTTCCCTATGATCTTACCGAAGATGCCCTGCGCGCCCGCGGCCTGGGCATAGACCGGGAGGGTTTCGACGCGGCGATGGCCGAACAGAAAGCCGCCGCACGCGCCGCCTGGAAAGGATCGGGGGATGCTGCATCGGAAACGGTCTGGTTCGATATCGCCGAGCAGCACGGCGGCACGGAATTTGTCGGCTATTCCACGGACGAAGCCGACGGACAGGTCGTCGCCATTGTGAAAGACGGCGCGCGGGTCGAGTGCGCTGGCCAGGGAGACGAGGTTTTGCTCGTCACCAACCAGACACCTTTCTACGCTGAAAGCGGCGGACAGGCAGGCGATACAGGCACCCTTTGCGATGAGGCGGGCCTGTCGGGCACGGTAACCGACACATCCAAACCGCTGGGCCGGCTACACGCCCATCATTTGACCATCGATGCCGGGGAGATCGCCATCGGGCAGGTGGTGACGCTTACCATCGATGCCGAGAGGCGCGCCCGGCTGCGCGCCAACCACAGCGCGACACATCTAATGCATGCGGCCCTGCGCAATCGCCTGGGCGACCATGTCACCCAAAAGGGCAGCCTTGTCGCAGAAGACCGACTGCGTTTCGATTTTTCGCATCCCAAGGCGCTCGAACCGGACGAGATCGCCGCCGTTGACGCGGATGTAAATGCCCAGATCCGCGACAATGCCAGTGTCGTCACACGGCTCATGACACCGGACGAGGCTGTAGAAGCCGGGGCACTCGCCCTATTCGGCGAAAAATATGGCGACGAGGTCCGTGTCCTCTCCATGGGGCGCAATGGCCCGGCGGATTATTCCGTGGAGCTTTGCGGCGGCACCCATGTTTCTGCGCTGGGCGATATCGGCCTGTTCGTCATCATTTCGGAAAGCGCCGTCTCTGCGGGCGTCCGCAGAATCGAGGCGCTGACTGGCGAGGCTGCCCGGCTTTGGTACCGGGACCGGGAGGCCAAGCTGCTTCGCGCCGCCGAAACACTCAAGACCAGCGCCGACGAGCTTCCCGGCCGGGTTGCGGCCCTTCTCGACGAGCGCAAGCGGCTTGAGAAGGAACTGGGTGAAGCCAGAAAGACGCTGGCGATGGGCGGTGGCGGCGCAAGCGGCGCCAAGGCTGAAACGATCGGTACTGTGGAATTCCAGGGACAGGTCGTTGAAGGCCTGGACCCCAAATCGCTGCGCGGCCTGATCGACGAGGCGAAAGCCGGCATGGGATCCGGCATCGCGGCCATCGTCGCGGTCAATGAGGGCAGGGCGAGCGTTGCGGTCGGCATGACCGACGATCTCACCGCCGATCATAATGCGGTTGCTCTGGTTCGTGCCGCGGTCGAAGCGCTGGGCGGCAAGGGCGGCGGCGGGCGGCCCGATATGGCGCAAGGCGGCGGGCCGGATGGCGATCAGGCGGAAGAGGCGCTTGCGGCGATCAGGGCGGCGCTGGCGGCGGCCTGATTCTGTTCAGGCCTTGCGCAGTTTCTCGCGCGGCAGCTCGGGAAGCCGTTCGAGTTCGCCGAGCTGCATGATAGCCTCACGCAGCTCTGCGCGTTTTTCATGAACAGATGCGATGACCGGCCCCATCGGGACGCCGATATCGACAAGCACCGCTTCGGAAAGCTGGAGCGAGGACTCCACCGTTTCCGGAACCGCATCGGTCGCGCCGGCCCGGTACAGGGCGGCAGCATGATCGGGATCGCGGGCGCGCGCGACGATAGTGAGATCCGGGTGCGCCTCGCGCACGCGCGCGGTCAGCTGCACGACGCTGACCGGATCGTCCATGGTCAGGATCAACGCGCTAACTCGTTCAAGATCAAGATTTTCCAGGAGTTGCGGGCGCGAAACGTCGCCAAATATGGTCGGGAAACCGTCGCGCCGACCGCGGGCAACCGTATCGATATTGGAGTCGACAGCCACGAATGCCTGATCGTGCTCAAGCAGCATCTCTGCGACCAATCGCCCAACCCGGCCGAATCCCACAATGATAGCGCGCTCGTCCCCTTCACCATTCTCACCTGACAAATCGACATGGGTTTCGCGCATTTCCACCCTGCGCGCCGCGATGCGGCCAGCACGCGCGAGTAGGGGAGTAATGGTCAGGCCGATTGCCGTAACGGTTTGCCAGAAAGCGGCGGTTGAAGGCTGGATCAGCGCTGCCTGGAGAGCCGCGGTAAGGACGATTAACGTGGTTTCGGACGGCGAGGACATCAACAGACCGGCTTCTGCCGATGTTGCGCGCCGGGCGCCGGCAAAGCGAAGCAGCAGGCTGATCACGACCGTTTTCACGACCACGACGCCGACAACGGCCAATAACAGCGAGCCCCAATTGTCCATAACCACCGGAAGATCGAGGCTCATGCCTACGGTAATCAGGAAAACGCCAAGCGCGAGACCTTTGAACGGTTCCGTGATCACTTCGACTTCACGGTGATATTCGGTTTCGGCGATCACCAGGCCGGCAACCAACGCGCCAACGATGGGCGACAGGCCGACGGCGCTGGTCGACAGACTGGCCAGGATAATCACCAGCAGACAGGCCGCCAGGAAAACTTCGGGGCTTTTGGTGCGTGCGGCCTGGGCAAAGAGCCGGGGCAGTATCAACCGGCCGCCAACGAGCAGTCCGGCCACGGTGACAAAACTAAGAAGCAAGGTCCATGCTAGCGCCGAGAGTCCGGCATCCTGCGCCATCGGCCCCATCGCGCCAATAAAGAAGATTATCGGGACGATCGCGACATCCTGGAACAGCAGGATACCGAGCGCCGCTTTGCCGACGGGTGTTTTCGTGCCCGACATGGGCAGGACGAGGGCAGTCGAGGAAAGCGCAAGAGCCAGGCCCATCCCCAGCGCCCCGATCGGGCTCTGGCCGAGCGCCAGCAATGCGCCGCCGATGAGCAGTCCACAGCCAATCAGCTCCGCCGCACCGACGCCAAATACCATGCCGCGCATCGCCCATAGGCGCTTGAAGGAAAGTTCCAGACCAATGGAGAACAGCAGCAGGACGATCCCGAATTCGGCAAAGGGCTCTATCGCCTCGCGATCGGAAATAGTGACATGGACAAGCCAGGGCGCGCGCTCGGAGAGTGCGCCAAGCCCTGAAGGCCCAACCAGCACGCCAACGAGGATGAACCCGATAACCGGGGTGATCCGGAAGCGGGCAAACAGCGGGATAACGATGCCCGCAGCGCCGAGAATAACGAGCGCATCACTCAGTGCCGACGATTCGATCCCATGGTTCATCCTTCGCTTCTAGGGACAAAGCGCGTAAATGGCAGGGGTGAATAGCAATATTCGGACCCAAATCTGTATTGCCGGCGGCGGCCCGGCGGGGTTGAGGGCCGGCCTGCTTCCGGCCCGGGCGTGCTCCGACACGCGCAAGCGGGCAAACCGTGCGGATGTCCTCGTGTTTTTCGCCGCGATACGAACCTCGCCGGCAGCGCCCGAACCGTTCGGCCGGTCAGGGGCGTTCGGCTGGGCGCGCTTGCCGGTTAACCGCCCTACCAGTCATCCATCGCGGCTTCGAGATTGACCCGAATCGCCTCGAAAAACTGTTCGCTGGTCATCCATGCCTGGTCCGGGCCGATAAGGATGGCGAGATCCTTCGTCATCTGGCCCTGCTCAACCGTTTCGATGCAAACGCGCTCCAGCGTTTCGGCGAAGCGCGTTACTTCCGGCGTTTCGTCGAACTTGCCGCGATAGATCAGGCCGCGCGTCCAGGCGAAAATCGATGCGATCGGGTTCGTCGATGTCGCCTTGCCCTGCTCGTGCATGCGGTAGTGGCGGGTCACGGTACCGTGCGCCGCTTCGGCCTCAACCGTCTTGCCGTCCGGGGTCATCAGCACCGAGGTCATCAGGCCGAGCGAACCGAAGCCCTGGGCGACGGTATCCGACTGGACGTCGCCGTCGTAGTTCTTGCAGGCCCAGACGAACTTGCCCGACCATTTGAGCGCCGATGCGACCATGTCGTCGATCAGGCGATGCTCGTAGGTGATACCGGCCTTGTCGAACTGCTCTTTGAACTCGGCCTCGAACACCTGCTCGAACAGGTCTTTGAACCGGCCGTCATATTTTTTCATGATGGTGTTCTTGGTCGAGAGATAGACCGGCCATGCGCGCTGCAGGCCGTAATTCATGCTGGCTCGCGCGAAATCGCGGATACTGTCGTCGAGATTGTACATCGCCATCGCAACGCCGGGGGAGGGGAAGTTGAACACCTCCTCGTCGATCACCGTCCCGTCATCGCCCTCGAACACGAGGCGCAATTTGCCCGGGCCAGGCACCAGCATATCGGTTGCACGATATTGATCGCCAAAGGCATGACGCCCGATAACGATGGGATCGGTCCAGCCCGGCAC
>JBPOET010000198.1:0-4434 GCA_051251675.1 Parasphingopyxis sp.
GCCGAACAGAACGGCCTCGATCTGGCGCAACTGTCCGGGAGCGGTCCGAACGGCCGGATCGTCAAGGCCGATATCGAGGCTGCGCTCGAAGGCGGGGCTGCGGCGGCGCCCGGCAAGGCGACACCGGTGTCGGCGCCCGTCGATCCGGGCGAGATCCCGCACGAGACCGAAAAACTCTCCAATATGCGCAAGACGATCGCCCGCCGCCTGACCGAGGCGAAGCAGACCGTTCCGCATATCTATCTGACCGTCGATATCCGGCTCGATGCGCTGCTCGATCTACGCAAGCAGCTGAATGCGTCGCTCGAACCGCGGGACATCAAGCTTTCGGTCAACGACCTCTTGATCAAGGCGCTTGCCGCCTCTCTGATGCAGGTGCCGAAATGCAATGTGTCCTTCGCGGGCGACCAGCTGATCAGCTACCACCGCGCCGATATCGCCGTGGCGGTCAGCATTCCGGGCGGCTTGATCACGCCGATCGTCGCCAATGCGAACGAGAAATCGCTTTCCGCCATCTCGACCGAGGTGAAGGAGCTCGCCGGCCGCGCCAAGGAAGGCAAGCTCCAGCCGCACGAATATCAGGGCGGTACGGCGAGCATTTCCAACATGGGCATGTTCGGCATCAAACAGTTCGATGCCGTCATCAACCCGCCCCAGGGCATGATCATGGCGATCGGCGCGGGCGAGAAGCGGCCCTATGTGGTCGATGAGTCCTTGCAGATCGCAACCGTGATGAGCGCCACCGGAAGCTTCGACCATCGTGCGATAGACGGGGCGGACGGGGCGCAGCTGATGCAGGCGTTCAAGCAACTCGTGGAAAATCCGTTGGGGATGCTCGCATAATGGCGAATCAATACGACCTCATAATCCTCGGTTCCGGCCCTGGCGGCTATGTCGCGGCGATCCGGGCGTCTCAGCTGGGCATGAAAGTTGCGATCGTCGAGCGGGAGAAGCTGGGCGGCATCTGCCTCAACTGGGGCTGCATCCCGACCAAGGCGCTGCTCCGGACGAGCGAAATCTATCATTATGTGACGCATGCCGAGGCCTATGGGCTGAAGGCGGAGAAGACGGGTTTCGATCTGGCGAAAGTGGTCGAGCGATCGCGCAAGGTTGCGGGGCAGCTCAACCAGGGCGTTACCGGCCTGATGAAGAAGAACAAGGTCGATGTGCATGAAGGGTTCGGCACGATCACCGGCAAGGGAAAGCTGACGGTCAAGGCCGAGGACGGCAAGACGACCGTGCTTTCGGCAAAATCCATCATGGTCGCGACGGGCGCGCGGGCGCGCGACCTGCCGTTTGCCAAGGCGGACGGCAAGCGCATCTGGACCTATCGTCATGCCATGGTGCCCGAAGAAGTGCCCTCGAAGCTGCTCGTGATCGGATCGGGCGCGATCGGCCTGGAATTTGCCAGCTTCTATTCGGACATGGGCGCCGAGGTGACGATCGTCGAAATGCTGCCGCGCATCCTGCCGGTCGAGGATGAGGATGTGTCGAAACATATGCTGAAGGCGCTGAAGAAGCAGGGCATGACGATCATGACCGGCGCGGGCGTCGAAAAGCTGGAGGCCGGTGCGAAATCGGTCAAAGCCGCAATCAAGGACGCCAAGGGCAAGGTCACGGAAAGCGAATTCAGCCATGCTATCGTCGCCATCGGCATCGTCCCGAACACCGAGGACACGGGCATCGATACGCTCGGCGTAAAGACCGGCAAGAACGGCCATATCGAGGTGGACGGCTTCGGCCGCACCAGTGTCGAGGGCATTCTCGCCATAGGCGATGTGACGGGCCCGCCCTGGCTGGCGCACAAGGCGAGCCATGAGGGCGTCGTTGCCGTCGAGAAGCTGGCCGGGCAAAACCCGCATCCTTTCACCACGGACAATATTCCGGGCTGCACCTATTCCCGGCCGCAGGTCGCGTCCGTCGGGCTGACCGAGGCGCAGGCGAAAGAGGCCGGGCACAAGGTCAAAGTCGGCAACTTCCCCTTTATCGGCAATGGCAAGGCGATTGCGCTGGGTGAGGCCGAGGGCTTCGTCAAAACCGTGTTCGATGAAAAGACCGGCGAGCTATTGGGCGCGCATATGATCGGTGCGGAAGTCACCGAACTCATCCAAGGCTACGCCGTTGCGCGCCAGCTCGAGACGACTGAGGCGGAGCTGATGGAAACCGTCTTCCCGCACCCGACATTGAGCGAGATGATGCACGAAAGTGTCCTCGACGCTTATGGTCGGGTCATTCACTTATAGGCTTTGGCGCGGCATCGTTCCGCCGGCGGTTGGTGCGCTGTTGGGGGTCAGAGCGCCGAAGTCTGGGTCGGCTTGGCGATGGTGGGCGCTTCGTCGACCAGTTTCAACGACGCATCCTTGGGATCGTCCTTCTTCAGCGTGCCGGCGCTCTTGTGTCGGAAGCTGCCTTCGACATGGCCGCCCGTTTCGATGCTCAGCTTTTCATAGGTAACATCGCCGATCACCGTGGCCGATGCTTCAACGATCAGTTCTTTGGCGGTGATAGAGCCTTCGACACGGCCGGCGATGCGGGCCTGTTCGGCGTTGATGTTGCCCTTGACAGTGCTGTTGTTCGCCTGGACCAGCGTCGCGCAACGGATATCGCCTTCGATCCGGCCGTCGACATGCAGGTCTACAGAAGCGTCGATATCGCCCGTAACGGTCACGTCCGAGCCGATGACCGAGAAGGTCGAACGATTATCCGCGCTCGACGGAATCGCCATTTCTTCTTTCGGCGACGGATTGGATCTCGAGAACATCGCGGTCTGCCTCCAATAGGGGCCGGGGATTTACCGCCCGGCCGTTGATACGCACTTCATAGTGCAGATGAGTGGCTGTCGAACGGCCCGAGCTGCCCATCCTGCCGATCCGGTGCCCCCGGCTGACTTCCTGGCCGACCTGGACGTCGATACCGGAAAGATGGGCATAACGCGTAACCACGCCGGCGCCATGATCGATTTCGATGCAGCGACCATAGCCGCCTTTCCATCCCGCAAAACTTACGCGGCCGGGGCCGGTTGCCAATATTCCCTGGCCGGTGGTGCCGCGAAAATCGATACCGTTATGCATCGCGCGGCCTCCCGTGAACGGGTCGCGGCGCAGGCCGAAAGGGCTGCTCATCGAGCCATAAGCGGTCGGCTGGGCCGAGGGTATGGCGCGCAGCGAAAGCTCCATCACCGCCAAACGGTTCAGGGCAATCTCAAGGTCCGCGATCTCGCTATCTATGTTGCCATTTTCGGCGATCGCCGTGTGCACGGGCTGCAGCGGGCCGCCCTGGGCCTGGCGGCTCATCGCGCGCGGATCGAGGCCGAATTCGCGAATGGCCTCAGCCGTTTGCCGGGTCCGCGCTTCAACCGCGCCGCGCAAAGCGCGGGCGAAAGCGACTTGATGTTGTTCGAGCGCCTGCAACGCCGCCGCTTCGGGAATGGCTGCGCCGGTTTCATCGGCGTCTGCGCTGTCTTCCGTCGCGCCTGCTTCTCCGTCTTCGATTTCGAGATTGCCGAAATGCCGCCGGACAAGTGCGTCGAGAACGGCCTGGCGCTGTTCTACGCGCGCAACCTGATCTTCGACTGAACCGCGATACTCTGCGACACGCGCTTCGCTTTGGATGACGTGCTGTTCGCGTTGGTCAAGTGCGATTCGGTCACTCGCACCCTTCACCTGAAGCCCCACCATGACCAATGTCACGGCCAGCCAGGTGAAGGCTCCCAAAGCCGCGATCGACACTACTCTGATCTGTAACTTACTGGAAATCCTGAAAAAGCGCAGCTTTCCGCCGGAGCGGATATGCAGTTCATGGTCAGGAAAAAGGCCCTTGAACCGAGACCATAGGCTCGGGCCTTCCTTTAGATTTCTAGACACGTGCAACCCTGTGAATTGAAATTTGTGAAGTTCCGCTAGCAACAAAATGCCGAAACCGCGAATCTATCGAACCCCGCCGCGATGAATCGTTGGCGACTCGGGTCGAGTCGACGGAACAAACGCCTCGTGCGCTATCCCGGCCCTCGTTTTTGCTTGGAATGGCGCGTGTTCGCCCCCTATAGCGCGGTGATGGGCAAGGGGACGCACGACTATCGCGAGGATCCGCGCAACGCGGCGATCCTGATCAATATCAACGGGGATATCCTGCCGCGGGCGGAAGCAATGATATCGGTGTTCGATTCCGGTTTCATGCTGGGCGATGGTGTGTGGGAGGGACTGCGCGTCCACCAGGGCCGGATCGCCTTTCTCGACCAGCATATGGACCGGCTCTACGAAGGCGCCAAGGCGATCGACATGGATATCGGGATCGACCGGGATGCGCTTGAACAGAGGCTCTACGAAACGATCGATGCCAACGGCGATTCGGAAGGCGTGCATATACGCCTGATGGTGACGCGCGGTATCCGTTCGACGCCGTATCAGGATCCCCGCGTCGTGGTGTCCCCGGCAA
>JBPOET010000199.1:0-4393 GCA_051251675.1 Parasphingopyxis sp.
CGTCAGGGCTTCCCGGTAGTAACGGATCGCCTTTCCCGGAAGTTCGCGCGCTTCGGCGATTTCGGCGAGCGCGATAAAGCCGTCCCGGTTGCGGGGATCCACGGCCAGCGCACTTTCCACCAGGTCGGCGGCGCGGTCATTTTCGCCTTCGGCCAGGGCTGCCCGGCCAGCTTCGACCAGCGCCATCGACCGGGGATCGATATCGTCATCGACCCGCTGCCCGTGGACACTGCTCGATACGGTGGCGAGTGTCAGCGAAAGGGCAATGGCAAGCGGCGAAAGGCGCATAATGAGCTCCGTTACAGTTTCTTCGCGGGCTTCTAGCATGACCGTTCGAGCCTTGCGAAGAAAAACCCGTCGGTGCCGTGGCGCGCTGGGGTGAGAACGAAGCCCTCGCCGGACGCCAAGGCTTGCTCATTAGCAGCTTTTACCTTGCTGAAGTCCGAACGGGTTTTCAAAAAATCAGCGATCTGCCCTTCCCCTTCCCGCGCCAGCAGGGAGCAGACAATATAAACCAGATTTCCGCCCTGTTTAACAAGCGGTGCGGCCATTTCGAGCAGACGCTCCTGGGTTTGTGCATAGCGCGCAATGGCAGCTTGGTTGAGACGCCACCTGGCTTCCGGGTTACGCCGCCAAGTGCCGGTTCCGCTGCAGGGAGCGTCGACGAGAACGATATCCGCCATGCCCTCCAGATCGCCGAGCATGGCGTTTTCCTGCTGCGGATTGAGCAGGCGCGTCTCGATCCCCGACATTCCGGACCGGTTGGCGCGCGGCGCAAGATTGGAGAGCCTCTTGCGATCGACGTCGCAGGCAATCAGGCGGCCGTTGCCTCCGATCCGGTCGAACAAGGCAAGCGTTTTCCCCCCGCCACCGGCGCACAGATCGACAATCGTCATGCCGGGTTCGGCGGCACACTGGTCGACGATATACTGGCTGCCCTCATCCTGGATATCGACAAGGCCTTCTTTCCAAAGATCGTGCTGTTCGATTGGGAAGCCCTGAAGCAATCTTACGGAAGAAGCACTCAGCGCACCCATCTCCGCACCGTCGATTTGCTCCAGTACGGACTCCCGCGACGCGCGGCCGAGATTTACGCGGATATCGAGGGCCGCACGTCCGGTGAGGCTTTGAATGTCCCTGTCATCAACGGTGCTGGCAAATTCCCGGCGCAGCCATTCAGGTATCCCGCCCGGAATCGCGCCGACTTCATTGGCGGCCAGTTTGCCGGGGCCATGCTCCGAGCCATCGAACAGCGGCTGCAGATCGGGCCGATCCTGCACCAGGCCGACCATCGCCGAACGAGCATCGCGGGGCGCGGCCCCATATCGGCGGATCGCGGCATAAACCAGTTCGCGCACCGCGCGCCGGTCTTTCGAGCCAGCATAGCGCCGCGCCTTGAAATAGCGTTTAATGATCGTATCGGCCGCTGCCCCGTTGCTGCGCGTCGCCTCGATAATCTCTTCGAGCACCTCGATTGCCGCTTGCAGACGGGCGGTCGGTCTCATCGCTTAACGGGTCGGATAGTTGGGCGCTTCGCGGGTGATCGACACATCATGGACATGGCTTTCACGGAGGCCGGCATTGGTGATTCGGAGGAAGGAGGCGCGTTTCTGCAGCTCCCCTATCGTGGCCGAACCGGTATAGCCCATCGCCGCTTTCACGCCGCCGACAAGCTGATGGATGACATCTTTGGCAGGTCCCTTGAACGGCACCTGCCCCTCGATACCTTCCGGCACCAGTTTCAGCTGCTCGGTGACGTCCTGCTGGAAGTAGCGATCCGCCGAACCGCGCGCCATCGCGCCCACCGAGCCCATGCCGCGATAGCTTTTGTACGAGCGTCCCTGATAGAGAAATGTCTCACCGGGCGCTTCCGTCGTTCCTGCAAGCAGCGACCCGATCATAACGGTGGAGGCGCCGGCGGCCAGCGCCTTGGCGACATCGCCCGATGTTCTGAGGCCGCCATCGGCGATCACAGGGACGCCGGATTTCGATGCTTCTTCCGCCGACTCCATCACGGCGGTCAGCTGGGGCACGCCTACGCCCGCAACGACCCGCGTGGTGCAGATCGATCCCGGGCCGATCCCGATTTTGACGCCATCCGCACCCGAACCGATAAGGGATCGCGCACCTTCCGCCGTCGCCACATTGCCGGCAACGACCTGGACCGAATTGGAGAGCTTCTTCACCCGCTCTACAGCTTCGCCGACCATGGCGTTATGACCATGGGCGGTGTCGATCACGATCAGATCGCACTCTGCATCGATCAGCGCTTCGGTGCGTTCGAAACCCTTGTCGCCTACCGTCGTTGCGCCGGCGACGCGCAGCCGTGCGGAATCGTCCTTTGTCGCATGCGGATAGGTGACGGCCTTTTCGATATCCTTGACCGTAATGAGCCCGACGCAGCGATAATTCTCGTCGACCACGATCAGTTTCTCGATCCGGCGCTGGTGCAGGGTACGGCGGGCTTCCTCCGTGGTTACGCCCTGCCCTACCGTAGCGAGGTTTTCCTTGGTCATCAGTTCGGAAACAGGCTGGTTGGGGTTTTCGGCAAATCGGACATCACGGTGGGTGAGGATTCCTACCAGCTTGCCATTCTTCTCGGTCACCGGAATTCCGGAGATCTTGTTGCTCGCCATCAGGTCGAGTGCATCGGCGAGCGTCTGGTTTGGAGCCATGGTGATCGGGTTGACGACCATGCCCGATTCGAAGCGTTTTACCGCCCGTACGGCGCCGGCCTGTTCCTCAACGGAGAGGTTGCGATGGAGCACGCCGATTCCGCCGAGCTGGGCCATGACGATCGCCATATCGGCCTCGGTCACAGTATCCATGGCGGAAGAGAGGATCGGGATGTTGAGGTCGATTCCGCGGGTCAGGCGTGTTCGTGTATCGGCCGCGCTGGGCAGGATGTCGGATTCCGCCGGGCGCAAAAGGACATCGTCGAACGTCAGTCCTTCGTTGATTTTCATGACGGCGTTCACCTCGCTCCAGATTCGCTGTCGCGCGTCTATAGGAGGGAAGCGCGCAGGTTGCTAGCGCCGAGGCCCCGGATAGCGTGAAGGATCGCCAAAAGCTCGCCCGAGAGCAATATGAAGCAGGGTATCTTCCAGTGCGCCGCCAAGTTCGATGCCGGTCATGTCGTCGTCATAGCGGTGATAACGGCTGCGCAGGAACGCAGTCAGCAGTTCAGGGTCGGTAAAAGAGCCGCCGACCATGACCGCCGGCACGCCATATTGGTAGAAGGCCCAGCCATCGTGCCGCTGCACGAACGCGTTGACATCGAGGCCCCGATAGATCTCGCGCGATTGCTCGCCAGCGACACGGTCGATCAGGTTATCCAGGGGCGTCATGCCCCGTCCGATTATGCCGACCGGTGCACCCGCCGGCGCGATAGCAATGGTGTCGAGGTTGAACGCTGCAACGATCCTGTCGAGCGGCACCGGCAACGACTGCACAAAGGCCTGCGCACCGAGCAGTCCGTCTTCTTCCGCCGTGGTCGTCACAAACAGCATGTCGCGCAGCGGGCGGGGGCCGGCGGCCAAAGCCCTGGCGGTCTCTATCAGGGCGGACGTTCCGCTGGCATTGTCGACCGCGCCGTTACAGATACGATCTTCGGTGCTGTCCGGGCGGCAGATGCCGAAATGGTCGTGATGGGCGGAAAAGAGAACCGCCTCGCCGTTTGCGTCCAGGCCGGGTAGCCGCGCAACAACGTTGATGCCGTCATAGCGGTTGATTGCCGTCGATACCCGCATGCTCAGGTGGAGGCCCAGTGACACCGGCGCGAAGTCCTCCGCTGCTGCTGCGGCGGCCATATCCGGCAGGGAATGTCCGGCGGAACCCAGAAGGGCGGCCGCTGCCTGCCAGGATATGATAGCCTCGACGTCCGCAAGTCTATGGGAGGCGAGATAAGTCTGGCGGAACCGCATTCCCATTTCCGCCGCTTCCCAGGGTATGTCGGGATCGACTATTCCAATAATTGCACTGGCTCCGCGCTCCCGGAAATGCGCTATCAGCATATCGAAAGACGGGGCGTTTTCCCGCCCTTCCGGCCGATCGCGGAGCAAGAGTACAGCCTGGCCATCATACCGTCGGCTATCCTCCGCTTCATCGTGGCCGATTTCGATATCCAGGGCATGCCCGACAAATATGAGCGGCAGTTCTTCCAGCAACACCTCTTCCCGGTTGCCCAGAGCAAGAATCTCCTCGCTATGCTGCTGGTTGCCATTGGGGCTGCTCACGCGGAATGTCGCACGGTCGTCTGCCCGGCTCACAAGGGCCACGGGCTGGAAATAATTGCCCTGGAAACCGGGCAGGAGACCGGCTTCTGAAAATTGGGTCGCGATATAGCTGGCGGCTAGCGCTTCGCCCGCGGTCCCCGGTTCACGGCCTTCAAATT
>JBPOET010000002.1:0-21463 GCA_051251675.1 Parasphingopyxis sp.
GGATATGGAGCCTCGCGAGCTTGTCTCGCCAGGCGGAGTTGGGAGAGGGGTTTGTTTACTCCAGAACATAGGTGCCCGGCGCAGCGTCCATTGCCTTGTTCGTTTTGCTGCCAAGCGTTTTCGGTGCGGCTTTCTCATCCCCGGAGCGGGCCTGAAGCCATTCCATCCAGTAGGGCCACCAGCTATCCTTGATTTCCTCGGTGCCTTCCATCCATTTATCCACAGATGCCGGCGGCTTGCCCTTCTTTTTCATTTTGAAATATTTGGCTTTCGGATTGCCGGGCGGGTTGAGGATCGCCTGCATGTGGCCAGCCTGCGACAGGACAAATTCGACATTTTTCGAACCGAACAGCTGGGTCGAGCGATAGCAGGCCCGCCACGGCGTGATGTGATCGGTAACCCCGCCCAGGATGAACATATCGTTCTTGACCTTGGTGAGGTCGACGGTGTGGCCGGCAATGTCGAACTTTCCGGGCTCGGCATAGGCATTGGCCTCGAACAGATCGAGGAAATCGCCCATCAGCGTCGCCGAGAGGTTGGTCGCATCCGCATTCCAGAACAATACGTCGAAGGCGGGCGGATCGTCGCCCATCAGATAATTGTTGATCACATAGTTCCATATGAGGTCGTTAGGCCTCAGCCAGGCAAAACTGCGGGCGAGTGAATTCGCCTCGATCACGCCCTTGCGCCTGGCGCGCTGCTTGGCGAGCGCGATGCCGTTTTCGGATACGAGGGAACTTGCCTCGGTATCGCCGGGCTTGGGCTCGAGCACGCAAACCATCATCGTCGCGGCGTTGATGCTGTCATCCTTTTCCGCTGCCAGCTTGGAGAGCAGGACCGACATGGTCTGGCCGCCGGAACAGCCGCCCGACACATTCACTTTGTCGGAACCCGTGATCTCCTGCACCGTGTTGAGCGCGCGAATACAGGCGTCGACATATTCATCCATGCCCCACACACCCATCTCTTCGGTCGGGTTGCGCCAACTGATGACGAACGTCTGGATGCCGTTATCGACCTGAAATTTCACCACGCTTTTCTCGGGTGAGAGATCGTTGATGTACATTTTGTTGATCTGCGGCGGGATGGTGAGCTGCGGGATCGCATAGATCTTGTCGGTGCTCGGCTGATACTGGATCAGCTCCATCATATCGTCGCGGTACACGACCGCGCCGGGCGATGTGGCAACATTCTCGCCCAGCTTGAACGGCTTCTTGTTGACCTGGCTGACCATGCCCTGGTTCTTTGTCAGGTCTTCATAGGCGTTCTTGAGGCCCTTGATCAGGGAAAGTCCGCCACTGTCTATGGCCCGTTTCTGCGCCATCGGATTGCCGGCAAAACTGTTGGTCGGCGAAAGCGCATCTATCACGATCTGGGAGATGAAACTCGCCCGGTCTTTTTCCAGTGCATCGAGCTCCAAGTCCTCGATCCAGGACTTGGTGCCTTTCTCCACCGCAAGGAAATATTGCATTCCCGCCTTGTAGAAGGGATTGAAGGTGAAGGCCGGGTCCATGAACCGCTTGTCGCGCGGGTTGGGTGCCAGCTCCGACTTGCCCGTCATGATCTGGACAACGTCTTCGGAAAAATTCGATGCGTGCTTGAACGTCTTTTGCGGATCGCTTGCGGTTTCCCGCAGCAGCATGGCTATGGCGCCGACAAAATCCTCGCGCGCAAGGCCGACAAGCGGTCCCAGCGCCATGGTTGCTTCCGGTTCGCCTTCGAGCTGCGCCATCGCATCATTCTCCCCATTTTTCTTTGAGGAGTGGCGCGTCGAGGGCGCGCCTGTCAAATATTTTGCGCGTGCCGTTTTGGGAAGGGGGACGGTCGCGCAAGCGAATCTAGGCCGCGTCCGCCGATTTCCCGGATTCAATCGCCTGAAAAATCCGGCTTTCTCTTTTCAAGAAAGGCGGTCACGCCCTCTTTCTGGTCCGCGCTCATGGAGGTCAGTAGAAACTGGTCGCGGTCCATATAGCTGGTCGCATGGTTCAGCGCGCCCGCGGCGGCATTGATCGCTTGTTTGGTCATGCGCAGCGGGATGGGCGGCATAGCGGCATAGCGTTCGGCCAGAGTTCTGGCCGCTTCCAGAGCGCTGCCAGGCGGCGTAACTTCGTCTATCATGCCCCATTGCAGCGCCTGCGGGGCGTTCAGTTTTTCACCGAGTATTGTGAAGCGCTTCGCACGCGAGGGGCCGATCAGCGAAACGGTTCTTGGATTGCTCTGCCAACTCATATTCATGCCGAGCGGGATTTCGGGGAGCCGGAAATGGGCGTCTTCGCCGGCAATCCGGTGATCGCAGGCCAGCGCCAGCGCAACGCCCCCGCCGATACAGAACCGTTCCACGGCCGCGATGGTTATCTGTTCCAGCCTTTCCCATGCCGCGCACATGTCCGGCCCGGCCTTCAAAGCCTGGCGGCGGTCCAGCAGCGTCGGTTTTTCGGGCGCTTTGCCGTCCCGGGCCTTGAGGTCGAAACCGGCGGAAAAACCACCTTTTCCGGCCAAGATGATAGCCGAACTCCCGGTATCGTCGGCGAGCATGCGGGCACAGTCGGTCAGTTCGCGCATCGCGTCGTTGGACAGGGCATTCATGCCGTCGCCGCGATCGAAAGTGACGATAACGACACGGCCATCGCGCTCCAGGGATAGGAATTCGCCGAAGCGCTCCGGTTCGGGCGTTTCAGTCATTTCGATTCTTTCCCCGCTATTGTTCTGGCCTAGTGAAGCTTGGCGATCTTCAGCTTGTCCGCCTTGGCGCGTTTCTTGACAGATTCCTCGCTCCGGGTGAGCGCCTTTGCGATCTGCTTCAGCGGCATACCTTTTTGCGCAAGCCGGTGCAGCTTCTGGATTTCATCGCTCGTCCAGGCCTGCTTGTGTCGTTCGAAACGTTTTTCCGCCATGGCCTCCATTCACAGCAAATCGCGGCCGGATGCAATGGAGGGGGGTATCATTCCATGCCGTCTTCATCTTTCCATCCATCTGATGCACTGTCCTGTGCATGGGCCTGAAAATATCCAATCGCGACGCGCGCCGGCTCTGGATCGATGCACAGGGACTTTCGCAAACCCCCACAGGCCCGCTCGATGTAATGGCCATTATCCGCCAACTGGGATTTGTACAGCTTGATACGATCCAGGCCGTGGCACGCGCCCATCATCACATCCTGTGGTCGCGCAACCAGAATTATCGCGAACCGATGTTGGACCGGCTGCTGGCGGAAGACCGTTCGATATTCGAGCATTTTACCCATGACGCATCGGTGCTCCCGATCGAAACCTATCCCTATTGGCGGCGGCAGTTCGACCGGCTGGGAGAGAGGACGGGGCGCTGGGCACAAACACGTGCCATGGTGGATGCCGAGGGGATGGCGGCGATCAAGGCGCGGATCGAGGCGGAAGGCCCGCTTTCTACCCATGCCTTCGACACGAAAAAGACCTCGACGGAGATGTGGGCACGCCCGCCGCATAAGCTGGCCCTCGATCATATGTGGTATGCTGGCGAGCTGGCGACGTCGCATCGCACCAATTTCACCAAATATTACGATCTGAGCGAGCGCGTGATTCCGGGTCATGTGCGCGAAGAGGAGCGCAGCGATGCGGAGCAGCTCGACTGGCTATGCCGTGCGGCACTCGACCGGCTGGTCTTCGCCAGTGAGGGCGATGTCATGCGGTTCTGGGACGCGGCGGCGCTTGCCGAGGTAAAGGCCTGGCGGCGAGCGGTCGCCGATGAGCTGGTCGAGGTCGAGATCGCCTGTGCGGATGGCACGAAGCTGCCTCTCTTTGCCCCGGTCTCGATAGAGGAAAAGCTGCGCAGTGCTCCCGCTCCAACATCGCGCCTGCGCATCCTCAGCCCTTTCGATCCTGTTGTGCGGGACCGGTCCCGTCTCTCGCGCCTGTTCGGCTTTGACTATCGCATCGAAATCTTCGTTCCCGCAGCCCGACGGCAATGGGGCTATTATGTTATGCCGATACTCGAAGGGGATCGTTTTGTCGGGCGGATTGAGGCGAAGGCGGACCGGAAGGCGGGCAGGCTGACAATCCATAATGTCTGGCCCGAGCCGGGTATAAAATGGGGGCAGTCTCGCTGGCGCAAGCTGGAGGCCGAGATTGACCGGCTCGCGCGCTTTGTAGGAACGCAGATGGTGATCTGGAAGGATGGCGCGCGCGATGGCTGAGATGGACATTCGACTCCCGGAAACACTGCGCAGGGCCGGACGTTCGGATTGGCGCATTATCGGCGCGATCACCGGGGATGCGTTCCAAAGCGATCCCGTGTCGAGCTGGGTCTTCGGGAATAAACGGCCCATGGCGGCGGTGTTCGGGCGGCAAGCGCGCGATATCTATTTGCCGCGCGGCATCTGCCATGTCGCCGGCGACGATGGGGCAACCCAATGGCTGCTGCCCGACGCGACCAATGATATGCCGCTCGCTGGACAGTTGAACATCGCATGGCACATGATCCGCTGCGGCGGTTTCGGCTCGCTGCAGCGGGGAATGAGTGCGGGGAGTGCGATGGCCCGGCACCATCCCAAAGAACCGCACGCCTATCTCTATACCATTGCGATACGTCCGTCGGCACAGGGACAGGGCCTGGGCCGCGCACTTCTGGCGCCGATGCTGGATGCATGCGATCGTGCGGGCCTGCCTGCCTATCTGGAAAATTCAAACCCGCGCAATCACAGCTTTTACGCCGGGCAGGGCTTTGCACATATCGAGCATTTTTCACCGGGCCCCGGCGCGCCGCCGCTGGAAGCGATGTGGCGGGAGCCGCGCTGAGGCACCGCAGTCCCGATTTACCGTGCCGGGTCAGGGACTAATGGCGGTGTTCGGGCTTCAGCGTGTAGCGCCCCTTGGCGATGCCATCGAAAATGCCCGAAATAGCGGGATGGTCGATCGGTTCTTCGCTTTCGTCATGCAGCAGGTTCTGCTGGCTGACATAGGCGACATAGCTGCTTTCCGCATTTTCGGCGAGCAGGTGATAAAAGGGCTGATCCTTGCGGGGACGGATATCCTCCGGAATGGCCTCATACCAGTCGTCGCTATTGGCAAAAACGGGGTCGATATCGAAAATAACGCCGCGAAAGTCGAACATGCGGTGCTTCACGATATCGCCGATCGTGAAGCTCGCATGCGCCACTGGCGGTGCGTCTTTCGCGAAAATATTGCGTTCGCGCGGGGAGGGAATATCCGGGTCCATCGCGAATAATGTAGGTGCGGCCCCCTCTGGTGACAAGCACGGACTTGGCAAGCGCTGTGGGGTAAGCTAATGCGCGCCGCCTGAACGACCCGCCCGGCAGCAATGCCGGTGTACCTTGATTCTTGCGGAGAGGTGCCGGAGTGGTCGAACGGGGCGGTCTCGAAAACCGTTGTGCCTTATGGGTACCGTGGGTTCGAATCCCACCCTCTCCGCCAAAATATTGAATAATATCAATTACTTAAAAGTATAACTATCCGGTTGCCACAAGTCCGTTCAGAATAGAGCAAAATATTTTCGTGGCACAATCCATGGCGTCTCGGAGCATCCGCCGAGAAATGGTAACGTTATATCAGCAAATTAGGTCAGGAGTTCGAGTGCTGCGCTATCATTCCGATCAAATTCAATATTGGTTAGATTTCGGTTTTCTAAGCCAAGGTGAGCGCGTCCTCAATATCGACACCGGGGTAGCGGACCGTGTTTCGATCTTGGAATGACCGAGAAGGATCTGGAAGGCTCTCAGATTGCCCTTGGCATCGTAAATGATTGAAGCCGAAACCTCCACTGAACGGCCAGCTCAGACGCCAAGGCGGATTAGTTCCAAGGCAATTGCATCGTCAATGTACCTGTCGGTTAATCGCTCGATTGTAGGATGAACAATCAACATGATGTGACAGGGCGTTACTGAACGGATATGGCTTGCGGGAATGAGCGAAGAACAAGATTTGCGCCGCCTTAGCGACCATGAAGGTGCCTTGTTGGATCTGGTCCGGCGCACTCAGCCTGTAACCGCCTACAGGATAGTAAAAATCTTCGAATTGAGCCCGGTTGCAGCATTCAACTCGAGCCTCGGTCAAGTCTATCCGACGATCAAGAGGCTCGCAATAGCTGGCTTGGTGGAAAGTGTATCAGTCGCGGGGGACGCTCGCGGAACGGCCAAGTGGACTTGTACTGATAAAGGGCGAGCTGCGCTCCGCAACTGGGTCCTCGACATCAAGTCGTCGCATCTCCTGATGGACGATCCGCTCCGCACCAAACTGATGTCTTTCGACCTGCTAACGCAGGAAGAGCGGATCTTGTGGCTGGTCGATGTAAAGGCCGAGCTTTCAGCCAAGCTCGAAGAGCAGATTGCCTATGACCAGGAGGTCGATCTTCCCTATCAGGAGGCCGTTCACGACAATGTGGTTAGCAGCTTGCGCTCACGCATGGACTGGCTCGACAGGGTTTTGGGCAGGATCGTCAAGAGGGGCCGGCGCGAAGACTAGAACCACAAGTCGGCCGTATTTCCCGCTGCCGACCCTGTACGTCCATTGCGAATTTTGACGATCCAACTGCATATCGTCTGGATAAAAAATGGCGGGGGTGAGACTTCCGGTTTCACCCCCGCCACCAACAAGAACGTGACCAAACGTTCTAACTAGAACCGGAGCCTGCCGGTCACCGAGTAGCGACGGCCCAGCGTGTCATAGGTCGTCGGATAGGTATCGCCCGAGTTGAATGAGCTCGAACCGATGAACGAGCTGGTCTGCGGCGGATCGCGATCCAGAAGGTTCTGGATACCGATCGTCAGGTCGAAGTTCTCGCTGACATTCGAACGAACCGTCAGGTCGAAATAGTTCGCAGCATCAAAGGCTTCCGATTCCGGCAGGAAACCCTGGCCCTGGCCGATGAACTCATATTCCACGCCATCGATCCAGCGCCACAGCAGCGAGATATCGACAAGATCGTCGATGCTGACCGTGGTGCGCAGGTTGAACGCCCATTCCGGCGTGATCGGTTCGCAGTTGGGCGAGAACAGACCGACGCATTCGCGGTTGATATTGGTCGGATTGGCCGGATTGGCGTTGAACAGCAGTTCGTCCGTCCAGGTGCCGTTGAGGTCCCAGTTGATCGAACCGAAGCTGACCGGCAGCGTGTAGTTGACCCGGAAATCGACACCGGTGGTTTCAATCACGCCCAGGTTCGAGAGCTGGAGGATCAGGCCGAGCGTTTCACCGCCACCATTCAGCGAACCGTTGATCGGGTTGCGGGCAATGCTGGCGCATGCCGTCGGGTCCGAACCGTTGCCGTCATTGTTCGGGCCGAAACAAGGCAGCAGAATATCGCCCGGTGTCGGCGTCGTGATGGCGCCCGTTACCTTGATGTTGAAATAGTCGACCGAAACCACGAGGCCCGGAACCTGCGGCGGGGTCGCCACGAGACCAAGAGTTACCGATGTGGCCTCTTCCGTATCCAAATTGACGTTACCCCCCGATGTAGCGTTGATCTGCGCGGCGGACGGAACCGGAATCTGGCCGATCGTGGCTGCCGGTGCGCCCTGTGCAATACAGATGGCCGTCAGGGTAGCGTTGCCGACCGGATTGCCAAGCTGGCATGGGTCGTTGGTCAGTGCCGTCAAACCCGTTGTAACCGGTCCGAACAGCTCGCCAATGTTGGGCGAACGCACCGATACCGAGTAGATGCCGCGGAAACGGAAGCCCTCGAACGGTTCCCAGCTACCACCCGCTTTCCAGGTCGTGCTGGTGCCGGTGTTGGAGTAATCCGACACGCGAATGCCGCCTTCAGCCTGGAGGCTGTAGAAGCCCGGCACATCTTCGAGGATCGGCACGATCAGCTCGGCGAAGCCCTCGATCACGTCATAGCCGCCATTAAAGGTGGGCGATGGAGCGCCCGAACCAAGAACTTCACCCTGCGTACCGGCGGAAACGTCGGCAACGCGGCTCGCGTTATATTCGCGATACTCGACACCGACGGCGAAGCCGATCGGGGTCTCGGTGAAGAAGCCCGTTTCGCCAAACGTACCGTTGAGCGAGGCGTTGACGACCGACAGCGAGGTCGAGTCGGTGAAGCCGGAAGGCTGGTTGAAGAAGGCAACCGAACGCGGATCGATGTTCGTGCCCGTTCCCCCGCCGAGAAGGTTGATCGGGAAACAGCCATTCGAAGGGTCGAAACACTGGGTCGGGCTGATCGCATTGAGCGCCTGCTCGATGCGCGACTTCAGACCCCAGCCCCGGCGCGTCAGGGTGCGCTGCGATTCGCCATAGGTGCCATAGACATCATAGCTGATCGTCGGGCTGAGATCGCCGCGTACACCGGCCCAGATCTGGAACTGGTTGGTGACGATGTCGCTGCTACGCGGGCCCTGCTCAACCAGGCGGCGATTGATGATTGTTTGCGGAGCAAGATAGCCGGGATCGTTCGGATCGGCGGCATCAAGGGCCGCCTGACACGTCACCGGGTCAATCGGCACAGCGAAGCTGGCGCAAATCTGCTGCCCAATTGTGTCATTGATGAACGGGTTATTCAGCGGCAGCGTAAAGGGCGCACCGAACAGGCCGGACGGTGCCAGCTGCAGGCTGACCGTGCTGTTCGTGAACATAGCGCGGGTGTAGACTTCGATGCCCGGGGTCACTTCATAGTTGGCCGTACCGAAGATGTTGTAGCGTTCGAGCGGCGTCTGGAAATAGTTGAACGGCGCGAAGTTGAAGGTGTTGTAGGTCGGAACCAGTTGTGAGCCATCTGGCGCAACCTGCTGGCCGTTAAAGCGTGTCGGTACCGTTGTGCCTGAGCCAACTGGCTGGCCTCCAAAGGTCGCCACCTGCGAAATTGCGCGATTGGACTGCAAGACATCGTCGACTTCCTGATAGCCGATGCTCAACGATGCGTTGCCACGACCATCGTCGAAATTGGCACCCAGAGTGATATCGCCGCGGATACGTTCGCCATCACCGCGCTCGGTGATGCCGTATGTCATGGCCGCTTCGAGACCTTCGAAATCACGGCGCAGCACGAAGTTGGCAACGCCCGAAATGGCGTCAGCACCGTAAACCGAAGAAGCACCGCCGGTGATGACTTCGACCCGCTCGACGAGGGCAACCGGAATGATGTTCAAATCGGTCTGGCTGGCAAGGGTAGAAGGCACGAGGCGTGTACCGTCCAGAAGGACGAGGCTGCGCGTCGATCCCAGATTGCGAAGATTAAGCGTTGCCGTACCGTTCGAGCCGTTGTTGACCGAGCTGTTGGTGCCCGGCGCGATGCCCGGCAGTTCGCCGATCAGCTCTTCAGCATTGGTCGCCTGGCGATAATCGATCTCGTCAGTGCCGACGACCTGGATCGGGCTCGACTGTTCGAGGTTCGGATTCGTAATGCGCGAACCGGTAACCACGATGGCTGGCTGGTTCGTCGTGGCCGCCGCCAGTTGATCGTTGCCCTGCGCGAATGCTGGTGCGGCGATCAACGCGCTGGCGGCCGATCCTATCATCAGGTTCCGAACCACATTTTGGCGCGTACGCGGATTTGCGCTGGAAGTCGTGTCAATCATCGAAATCAAACCCCTTATTGAGGCGCCCCACGGACCAATCGAACCAAAGGTTCCGGGCTCGCGCCAGTTTCAAACCATTTTGACATGCGGACAGCCTTGGGTTGGCAGCCACGTGCCTTGGTAGGGGGCTTATGGCGAGACCATTGGCTTCCCTCAACGATTAATTACTACGTGCCGCATTATTCATCACGCTGTGACAGAGAGAGCACACCTGATTATCTGCGTATACTGCCGGCTAAATGCCATATTTCTGGATTCTCGTGAGTTGACCAAGCTGTGTCTATATGCATGTATAATACGTCGCGTATTATTTATAACGAGGTGGAAAATGGAAAAACGATCAGCCGGAACATGTGTCGATTGGCAGGCGCGTCGATCATCCATCGCCACAGAAGTTCTCGATCTCTATCTGGAAAAACCGTGGCCGAATGTGAGCATCGACGAGATCGCCGAGCGTCTCGGCATCAGCTACTGGCAGGTCTATTATGCTTTCGACGGGCAGGAAGACATCTACCGCGCTGCCATCAATCGCCTTGTCGAGATGATAGTCAATATGGACAGCTTCACACCGAGAGCGAATCTTTCGGTCAGTCAGTCCATCCAGGATTATGTAAGATATGCAGCCGGTATCGTCGGCAGTGACGAGTATCGAAAGCTGTTATTCCTTTGCCTTCGTGACCAGCATACCGACCCAATGGTCAAAACAGCTTATGACCAGCGAATAGCGGAGCCGCTTCGCCAGGGACTTGAAAATACTGTTGCTCGGGCGGGAGCACGGACGGGAATGGACCTGTGCATCCTTCATGGCGAACGGGACAGCTATCTCACCAAGCTTGAAGCTACGCTCGCCCTGCCCAAACTGCTCTGGCACGACGATTTCGTGACCAGCCATTTCGAGAACGCCATCGCGTCGACCGCCAAGCAGATTTTCTCTGCAACCTGCACATTTGACGGGCTTGGTGAATCCGGGCGGGACCAATGCGCTGCGGCAGCAGCCTAGCCCGACTCGGCGCCGCCAGCCTCGCTCTCTTCAGCAGCGAGCCGATCCAGCAGCGATTTCGTATCCAGCGCCTTTTCAAACTGGCGAACGGCGCGGAACAGATCGATCCCGGATTCGTCAAAGATGGTCGAAAATACCGAATGAATCCGATCTGTGACCGCCTCAAGCTTCGCAAATTCCGCCCGGCCTTTTTCCGTTGCGGACACACCGCGTACTCGCAGGTCAGCTTTGGTTGGTCCGCTTTTCACCAAGCCTTCCAGCTCAAGCTTGTCGATCGACTTGGTAACGGCCTGATGCGAATATCCCAACGCGTCCGCCACCGATGCCACCGATACATTACCCCGGCATACGACAAACGCCATGATCGCCGTGGCGCCAGCGGGAATCGCAAGATTCTTGAGATCAAAATACCGGTCTCCATCGGCCGCCAGCCGTCGCGCAAGACGGCGGATAACCAAATTCAGATAGGCCGGGCCGAGCTCATCCGCAAAATCGATCGCGCGGCCCTCTATTCCTACCACCATCGTTATACTACTCCGTATACTATTCCTCTATGTCTAGCATAATTTCAGAGGATTTATACAACTAGTTGCCTTAAATGTCAGAATTGGTCATAGTTGAGTATATGGCATTTTGATCGCATGGTATGGCCAATGCCGAATGGACGCATCACTATAATGTTTATGATACCAGGATCTTCCAACATAGCCGCCAAGTGCCGGAGCATGGCGGTAAATGCCGGTGCATACGGATGACCAAGATGGACAAAGCCGAACGGTTAAGCTCCCCCGATTTACCGTTGCTTTCCAAATCTGCGGCAATGCTTTTTCTACGCATTGCCCTGTACACGACACCGCTCACTATCGCCTTCGTCCTTTTTTTCGGGACGGCAGCCTATCTTGATGGCGATGTTCCCGATGTCACATGGTTTCAGAGGGTAACGATTTCGGCCGTGGGCTTCCTGCCATGGCTGCTTGCCGCGCCAACGGTAGTCTTGATCGGATTTCGTCAAGCCTTGCTTCGCTATAGCTGGGTTAAGCGGGCGTTAGAATTTGTACTTCTCGCCGCTGCAGTCTTTGCGCTCATGTTGCTCAGCATGACCTTTGTCATGGCGCCCTTCTGGGGCACCACAGTCGACGTTATCATGGAAGCAACCGAATTTCGCGACTGGATATGGGATATCCTGTTCTTCGTCGTCGCCCTGCTCTCTGGCCAGATACTGGGAACGATCAGAAGGAACGCGCCGCCGCGGGATTTAGGCATTAGCGGCGGCAAGTTCATGGCGCGCTCGGCATCCCGGGTAGACATTGTGGACATCGACGATGTGATCGCTGCGAGTGCGCAGGGCAACTATGTCGCACTTGTCACGCAGCAATCAGAATTCCTGCACCGCGCAACATTGTCCGAAATGAAGAAGCATCTGGCTCACCATGGCTTTGTTCAGGTGCACCGGTCGCATCTGGTACGCGTGGATTCCATTGCGTCCATCACGCGGGCGGACGGTCGCATCAAGGACATCCATCTGCATGGCGGGCGACAACTCCCGGTGAGCGCCGGCAATCAGGAGCAACTTAAAGACTTGCTCCGAACGGGCCCTATTGTCGCTTGACTACAAATCCGAGTCTCACAATCGGTTTGCATAACGCTCCACCCAATTGCTCATCCCAAACTTCCCTAGATTGGCATCAATATCCGTTTGTTCGTCACTATTGGGTCGTGTGCCGCTTCCGCTGAAGGCCCTGGTATGGGAGAAATCTCCAACTTTCTGTTTCGACAGAATTATGATTGACTAACCCTGGTTGACCGCAGGGCGAGACCTTCCACGAGAATCATGTTCGAACGGAAACCTATGACCTACCACCACAGAAAAGACGGGGCCGTGAGGCCCAAGTTCCCCCCAGAGAGAATTCGTGTATCGAAGACATCCGCATGCGCTTCAAGCAATTTTCCTCACGCCGTTCCGCGCCCATTATTAGTGGGGACCGGTTCAAAAAATGCAAAAAGGAACAGCGGAATTCTCTAATTGTTATAGATGGACGGACCTGTCGAGTTCGTTACGACGGCCGAACTAATACCGACTCGAATCGTATTCAGAATCATCCTCGCGTTCATAAATGTCCGCTGTTACGCCCACAGCAGACATTCGACCGAACCAACGCCAACTTCCAATTCTGGAGCGCAAGTTGTCGTTCGATCATCGAGCGGACAAAGGGCAGCTTTCCGAAGCTTCTAGTCCGAAAGCGGTCAGTCCGAAAGCGGCCCATTAGCGGACCATTCGGAAAAGGCCGAGGTGCTCTCATTGCGAAGAAAAAGTTCGACATGGTATGAAACGTGGTACTCGGACGAAAAGCCATATCATAAAGATTGTTTTTCAGCATCTTAGCCGTGGATCGCAAATCCCACCCTCTCCGCCATCCCCGAACGTCAGCTCTGCGCCAGTTTGTAACCGATGTGTTGGCGAACGGATGCCCCGAGCGAGACGTTATGCGTGCGTAACGCGACATGAATGGTTGGGCCAAGTGCGCCATTTTGAGGTTTCCGGCATGGTAGACCCGCAATTCACGACCGTTCGAGTTCGGGAAGCGGTTCGTAATTTCAGCGCTATACTCGAACCGGAAGGGCTGCCTGCGGTGGCGAGACAGTAGCTCGATACCCGAATTGAACCTCCGGTCAATCGCCAGCGGCAGTCGGCGGTTTCAGGCCTTTCATGCTCAAAAAAGAACTATAAATCAGTGTTTTGTTATTTTCGCATCGATATTCGTAAAATCGGAACTTGAATTGTCGAGAACCGTTGGTGTCTGATTGCGCGGTGAACTGCATCGGGGGGAAAGTCTTGCTGACCGGATTGAAGGCTGCGGAAACAACCGACCGCAATGGGCAGGTGGGAAGATGAAATTCAAATCCAGTGCGACAATCGCAGCGTTGCTCCTGAGCTTGTCTGCGGCGTCGATCGCTGCGCAGCCGACCGGTGGCACGGGCGCCACCATGCGGGAACCGCGCGCAATGACCGCAGTCGATATGGTGGAGATGCCGAGGCTCGGTTCGCCGGCGCTCTCCGGCGACGGACGCATGCTCACCTATCGCATTTCCGAGACAGACTGGCAGGAGAATGAAATCCGCCGGAGGGTTGTGCTACGCGACCTTGAAACGGGTCAACTGCTCGACCTTTCCGGCCTCGATGCGGAGGATCTGCTCGAGCAGTCAGTGCATTGGCGCCCCGGCCATTCGGCATTTCTGGCGATTGGCGAGCGTGATGCGGACGGAGAAGATGAAGGGGGGGGCCAAGGCGAGATCGAGCATGATCAGGCCTATCTTGTCGACCCGGCTTCCGCATCCATCATCCGGCTGACCGGCCATCACGACGACATAAACGATCCGGTCTGGGCACCTGATGGCCAGTCCTTTTACTTCCGCAGCGATGCGGAGCCCGAGCCCGATACGGACTGGATAATAGAGCCATTCGACACAGCCCGGCCCGATGCGCTTTATCGCCAGGCACTCGACACCGGTCGGGCGACGGCTCTGGTGGACAATGGAGGATATATCTCCGGTTACACTCTTTCACGCGATGGCAGCCATATTCTCTATCGAAGGAGAGAGAGTGGCGGGTCGGACGATGCAGCGCTCAATGAGCTCTGGCTATTGGCTGTGGAAAACGGCGCGACAACCCGCCTGACCGCAAATGATTACAGCGAATCCCGCGCGCAGCTGGCGCCCGACAACCGCCGATTTGCGTTCATCGCCACCGTCAATGCAGATGGTGCGCCCTATTATGAGGACAATCTGTTTGTCCAGCAGGTTGGCGAACCGCAGCCGCAGCTGCTTTTTCCGGATGCACCGGTCGAAGTGCTCGACTTTGCCTGGACACGTGCGGGGGACGCGCTTTGGGTGCTGGGCAATATCGGGCTGCGCACCGAACTGTTTCGCTACGATTTCGAACGGCAGCAACTGGAGCGGGTCACGCGCGGCGACCAGGCGATAGACGACTGGCGCTATGACCCCGAGCTCGACCGGCACATCGCCATTGTCCGGACGCAGGAAAATCCGGGCGAAATATATGAGATAGACGTTGCGGACGGGACGTTGCGGACTTTGACCGATCACTATGCCGACTGGCCGCAGCGCTTTCGCCTGCCGCGCCAGGAAGCGGTTCGCTGGCGCAGCGATGACGGCCAGGAAATCGAGGGGCTGCTCGCCTATCCGGTCGGATATGAACCAGGCGAGCGCTTCCCGCTCGTCACGATCACCCATGGCGGTCCGCGCTCCTCATCGCAATTCGGCAGCTGGAACGTATCCCGCTATGTCCCCGTGCTTGCAGGGCAGGGTTATGGAGTCCTGTTGCCCAACCATCGCGGTGGCACCGGTTATGGCGATGCGTTCATGCGGGACATGGTCGGCAATTATTTCCGTAACGCGCATCTCGATGTCCTGGCCGGGATCGATGCACTGATCGCCCGCGATCTTGCCGAGCCCGACCAGCTGATCAAGATGGGCTGGAGCGCCGGCGGCCACATGACGAGCAAGCTGATCACCGTTACCGACCGTTTCGCGGCTGCATCGTCCGGTGCGGGCGTGGCCGATTGGGTGTCGCTTTATGGCGAGAGCGACAGGCGGCGCGGTCGCACGCCCTGGTTCGGTGGCACGCCATGGGAGGAAAATGCGCCCTATCAATCGTTTCGGGATCAGTCGCCGCTCGCCGATGCGTGGAACGTGCGTACGCCGACATTGTTTTTTTCCGGCGGCGATGACGAGCGGGTTCCCCCGACGCAATCGATACTGATGCACCGGGCGGTGCGCGCGGCGGGTGCGCCGACCGAACTCTATATTGCCGATGGCGAGCCTCATAATTACCGCGAGCCGCGAAACCAGCTGTTCAAGATCAATCGCGAACTGGAATGGTATGCGTTCCATCTCGGCCGGCCCGTCTATAGTCCGGTGCTGCCGGTATTGCCGGAAGCGGAAGATACGGTGGACGAAGAGGGAGAAGAAGCGCAGGGCTCGGAAGAAGGGGCCGCGCCAGAAGAACCGGATCCGGCCGATACCCAGCTTGAGGAAGCAGGAGCCAGATGATCGAAACGCCGCTGATTACCAACGATGCCGTAATTCTGGGTTTGCTGGCCCTCGTACTCGCTTTTGTCGGCTATACACGGCAGCTGGGCGGAGGTTGGACGCGCTTCTACACCTTTGTGCCCGTTGTCCTCGTTTGTTATCTGATCCCGTCGCTGATGGTGACCTTCGGCCTGATCGGCGTCGAGAATTCGAACCTCTGGCCGATCGTGCGGGACTATCTGCTGCCGGCGGCGCTGATCCTGTTGACCCTGAGTATCGATCTCAAGGGTATTATCGGTCTTGGCCCCAAGGCCCTGATCATGTTTTTTACAGCCACAATCGGTATCGTTATCGGCGGACCGATAGCCCTATGGCTCGTTGCCCAGTTCGATCCCTCGGTGCTGGGCTCGGGCGACGAGGCCGCATGGCGGGGCCTGGCCACGCTTGCCGGAAGCTGGATCGGCGGCGGAGCAAACCAGACGGCGATGCTCGAAATCTACCAGTTCAACCCGGAGAATTATGGCGCACTGGTGGCGGTCGACATCATCGTCGCCAATCTGTGGATGGCCTTTCTGCTATATGGTGCGGGCGCTCCGGAGCGGATCGACGGCTGGCTTAAAGCCGATACCAGCGCGATTGACCGGCTGCGCGATCGCATGGCGGATTACAGTGCGTCAGTCGAACGCACCCCATCGGCCAACGACCTGATGCTGCTCGTTGGGTTTACCTTCGCCGGCGTCGGTTTCGCCCATTTGCTGGGGGGCTGGCTGGGTGGTTTGTTCAGCGAGATGTATGGCGGGGAAGAGGGCGTATTGGCGTCCAGCTTCTTCTGGATTGTGGTCATCGCGACCTCAATTGGGCTGGGAGCGAGTTTCACCAGAGCGCGGGATCTCGAGGGGGTCGGCGCGTCGAAGGTCGGAACGGTTTTCATCTTCGTGCTCGTAACCGTGATCGGGACGAAGATGAACATTCTCAACCTTCGCGATGCGCCTTCCTTCATGCTGATCGGTCTCATCTGGATGCTGATCCATACGGTTCTGCTGATCCTTGTCGCCAAGGCCGTCCGCGCGCCCTTCTTCTTTCTCGCCGTGGGCAGCAAGGCCAATGTCGGCGGCGCTGCTTCCGCGCCGGTTGTCGCGGCGGCCTTCCATCCCGCCCTTGCGCCGGTCGGCGTGCTCCTCGCCGTTCTGGGCTATGCGCTTGGAACCTATGGAGCGATCCTCACCGCCGAACTGATGAGAATGGTCACATCGTGACGCGGCCAGTGAGGCGAATCTACGGAATTTGCGATTCCTCATCTTTTTTTGTGCCGGACAGTGAACCGCCGACATTCGCCCGGCGGCTGGCGGGGCTTGCCTGTAAAGCGGAACCGGTGGTCTGCTATGTCGGTGCAGCCCGCGGCGACAATCCCCAGCGGATTGCAGCGTTCCGGAACCTGATGGCACGCGTCGGCGCGAAACCGGTGGTTTTGGAGCTATACGATCCCCCTTCAGGCAACGCCGACGAGTTTTTCGAAGGTGTCGATATCGTCTTTATCGACGGTGGATCGACCCGGAATCTGATGGCGCTGTTCAGAGAATGGGGCGTGGGCGATGCGCTTCGCGCGGCCTATGCTTCGGGAGTCGTCGTCGCGGGCGCGAGTGCGGGCCTCAATATCCTGTTCGAATGGAGTATCACAGACTCAATCAAGACACAGATTGAGCCGACCCCGGGTTTGGGCGTCTTGAAAGGCTGCGTTTGCGTCCATTTCGATGTGAGTACCGCCCGCGTAAATGCCTTTTGGGATTTTACCGGCGATTGCCGGATGGTCTTTCCAGCCTATACGCTGGACGAAGGCACGGCCATTGAGTTCCAGAATGAACGGCTTGAGAATTTCGACTCGATCAGGGAAAAGGCGGGGATACGCAGAGTATCGCGATCCGGCGGTGAGATCGATCATTGTCCGATGCCGGTGCGCTTTCTGGGTCAGGCGGGAGTATCCGGCAGCGCCTGCTGACAATGCGGATACTGCCATTCGCCGAGACCGTCAGGCCTTGGTCAGCGCCTTCCAGATTTCTCCGACCAGCGGGCTGCTGTTGCTCACTGATCGGTAGGCCCTGATTGTCAGCAATGTCGAGAAATCGTCCGAAACCAGCTGAAGCCCCTGGTCAGACGGTTCTCCCGGAACGACTGTTTCAGGAAGCCATGCAACACCGAAACCGCTTTGCGCCGCCGATAACATGCTTTCGACGAGCGACGCGCGGTACACGGTTCGCAGACGTTTTCGGAAAGGCGCCTTGCGCAGCAGCTGCTCGAACACGCGCGACATGAAAGAAGTTCCCGAATATTCGATATAGGGTATGACGGTTTTTGCCGTGTCGCTCAGGTCGACAATCTCCGCCGTGTTGCTTTGATAGGGCCGAATTTGGTGTTCGGCGATCTCGACACTGGGAAATTGGGCGGGGTCGACGTCGAACGATATCGACGGATGGTCGTAACAGATGAAGAAATCGCAGGTGCCGATGCTGAGTGCCGTGAGATACTCTTCCACCGTTCGGGTTTCGGCGATAATCGATGCGGAAAAGGGACGGATTTCCTGCCGAAGTTCGCTGATCAGGTTGGGGATGAACTTTAGCGCCAGGGTATGCAGACAGGAGATGGTGATGCTGTTATCGCCCATTCTCGAATATTTGTTGGCGAAGGCGCGGGCTTCGTACGACTGATCGACAATCTGCCGCGCTGTCTTGATGAACTCTTCTCCGGCCATGGTAAGTTTGATCGGATGCGCCGAGCGATCGAAGAGGCTCGCGCCAATCCAGAGCTCCAGAGATTGAACGCGACGGCTTAGCGCCGACTGGGTCACGAACCGGCTTTCAGCGGCTTGCCCGAAGTGTCCCTTCTCGGCAACGCAGATGAAATCTTCCAGCCACTTCAACTCCAAAAAATGTCTCCTTATCAGCGCTTTGCGATTTTCGCATTGCGGCATTCCGATTATGAATTTGCCGTCAAATCAGCAACCGTTTCATTTGGCAAGCAACAGGAGAGATTCCCGACGGAGCGCCGAAAAGCAATCCTGAGGGGAGGATAGCCCAATGATCGGACTAAACAACACACTTAATCGTTCGTCCTTTTCGGCGATGTTTTCGGGGGTCTAAAAATGCTAAAATGTAAGAATATTTTCCTGACCGGCGTATCTGCTGGCGCAGTCCTTCTGATGCAGGGGCAGGCATTTGCGCAGAGTAACGGTGCGGCTTCAAGCGAGGCGCAGAATAACGCGCCGTCGAGCCAGGTCGCAAGCAGGGGCAATCGCGGGGCGGCCATCGTGGTCACCGGTTCGCGCATCGAACGTGGTCCCGAGGAGTCCGCCGTACCCCTCCAGGTTTTCGGAACAGAAGATTTCGACGATATCGGCTCGACCGATCTGGCCGAAGCAATTACCCAGTTGCCCGGCGTTGGCGACGGCGTGTCGGTTCAGAGCAGTAACAACCTCATCCAAACCAGCGGCCTTTCGTCGATCAGCCTCCGGCGGTTGGGCGACGATCGGACGCTTGTTCTGATCAATGGCCGACGTGCGGTATCGAATTCGGGCAATTCCGATCGGGTCAGCCTTTCTACATTGCCGGTCGGTTTTGTCAGTCGCACGGAAGTGACCACCGGCGGCGCCTCGGCGATTTACGGATCGGATGCGATCGCGGGTGTGGCAAACTTCATCCTCAACGACTCCTTCGAGGGCTATGAAATCGACGCGCGCTATTCCATGCCCGAGGCGAGCGGCGGCGAAGAATATCGCATCAATGGCCGTGTCGGCCTACGCTTTGCCGATGATCGCGGCTATTTCATGACTGCTGTGAGTTATCGTAACGAGAATGCGGTGTTTGCCGACAATACGCGTCCGCTCTCGGTGCTGGCGGTGGAGTTCGATGATCCGGCAACGGGATCCAACGACACATTTGCCGATGAAATCAACACGCCGGGCTGTGACCCCAACAATGAAGATCGATTCTGCCTTGTCGGATCGCGGAGCGGTTCGACTCCCGGTGGCGTGTTCGAAGGCGGCGATGCCTGGTTCCGCGATGGGCAATGGTTCAACGATAAGTCGCTGCAGCCGGCGGACCGGACGGGTAATCAGGATTTCTTTGCCGATTTTGACGGGTTCAACTTCCGGCCCGGCCGCACGCTCCACGGTTCGCGCGAGATCCTGAATATCGGTGTGCATGGCAGCTATGAATTCTCGCCCTCTGTCGAACTCTCTGTCGTTGGACTGTTTTCGCGCGTGGATTCGGAAACCCGCGGCGGGTTCGAAACGCTGAACGACGATGATTCATTCGGCAATCTTGACGCATTCGAGATTGGCAATATGGCGAGCGATCATCCGTTCATCCCTCCTGAGGTCGAAGAAACGAGAAGCGGTTCGGTCTCTTTTGACCGCCGCTTGGTCGAACTCGGTGAGCAGGCCCGTATCAACAGGCGTGACACCATCCGGATCATGGCAGATCTCGATGGCACGTTGACTGATGATATCGATTGGACTCTGTTCGGCACCTTCGGAAGGTTCGAACAGAATCAGCGCAATCCGAATGAGGTCAACTTTCTCGCCGCCCAGTTCGCGCTCGACATCGAACCGAACGGTGCCGGCGGTTTCCAATGCGCCGATGCGGGGGCCAGGGCAGCAGGATGTGTCCCGCTGAACATCTTTGGCGAAGGTTCGATCTCGGATGCTGCCGCTGACTATATCCGGTACAACGGCCGTGGTAGCCAGACGCGCCACCAATATACGGCCGGTGGCTATATTCGCGGCAATCTGTTTCAGCTGGGCGATGGCGACGTGAAGTTCGCCGCTGGCGTCGAATATCGTCGCGAAGAGCAGTCGACGACCGGCGATCCGGATGGCGATCCCGTGGGCGGCGTCGATGGCGACCCCACGACCGACGACTTCAACATTACCTCGCTGGCGACATTCCCGAGCGTCGAGGCGAGCTTCGACGTGATTGAAGCCTTTGCCGAAATCGACATCCCGATCATCGCCGACGAACTGTTCCTGCAGGCCGCGGCGCGGATCTCGGAATACAGCACTGTCGGCACGATCTTCAGCTACAATGTCGGCGCGGTCTGGCAGCCGACGGACGCGCTGCGCTTCCGAGCCCAATATTCCCGGTCCCAACGGGCGCCGAATCTGACCGAGATTTTCTCGCCGCCCCGGCCGGATGCGGACGATCTCAGGGACCCGTGCGACGGCCTCTTCCCGGACGGGTCTGGGCTGTCTGCACCGGACAGCGTCGGCGGCGAAACGGTCAGTCTCGGAACGGTTGCGGCAAACTGTCTTTCGGAGCCCGGCATTCAGGCCTTCTTCGCCAATCCCGATAATGCGGGTGAGCCGTTCGAATTCGATGGCAGCACCCAGGGGCCCAATTCGGGCAATCCCAATGTGCAGGAAGAAACGGCCGATACATACACCTTTGGTGTAGTGTTTGCGCCGCCCTTCGCGCCCGGGTTGACGCTGATCGCGGACTATTACCGGATCGAGATTAGCGACGCGATCACATCGGTCAGTACGCAGAACACCGTCGATCTTTGCTATGCAGCCGACGATTTCCCAAACAACAAATTCTGCGATGTCATTTCACGCAATCCGTTCAATGGCGATGTGGTCGAGGTCATAAATTTCCAGGAGAATCTGGAAGAGGAGTTGGTGGAAGGCATCGACTTCACACTCAACTATGATGGGATAGAATTTGGGATTATCCCGGGCGAGTTCGACATCAATTTCCGCTACTCCCGCTATTTCAAACAGCAGACGACCTTCATCGGACTGGGCGGAACGGTGATTACGAACAGCCCGCTCGGAGAGATCGGCAACGGTCGCGATGAGTGGCGGCTCGGCCTCGGTTACAGCAATGGCGGTTTCCGCTTGGCGTATACGGTTACCT
>JBPOET010000020.1:0-13104 GCA_051251675.1 Parasphingopyxis sp.
AAGGCGAACTGCGCGACCCGCCTGCCCCCGGCACCGCCACCGAAGCGACGCGCGTGGCCAACGCCGCGGTTGCCGACCGGCTGTCGCTGGCCGAGCCGTCCGATTTCGCCGATGCCCGGCGCGGCCGCCTCGCCCAGATCGAGGACGAGGCGATCCTCGGCGCAGACGGTTCGGTTGTCTGGAGGGTAAACGGCCATGACTTTCTGGCCGGCGACGCGCCCGACACGGCCAACCCCTCGCTCTGGCGGCAATCGGTGCTCGCCGCCGAGCACGGCCTGTTCGCTGTGACAGACGGCATCTGGCAGGTTCGCGGGTACGACCTTTCCGTAATGACGGTGATCGAGGGCGAGACCGGCTGGATCATTGTCGATCCGCTGACGACGACGGAAACCGCCGCCGCGGCGCTGCGCCTGGTGAACGCGACGCTCGGCGAACGGCCCGTTACCGGGATGCTCTATACCCACAGCCATGCAGACCATTTCGGCGGTGCGCGCGGGATCATGGGCGAAGACGAGATTGCGGCGCGCAATGTGCCGGTGCTCGCGCCGATCGGCTTTTCCGAAAATGCGGTGGCCGAAAACCTGCTTGCCGGAACCCATATGAGCCGGCGGGCGACGCTGATGTTCGGCCAGATCATCCCCGCCTCCCCCACATCGCATATCGGGTCGGGGCTTGGGCCCGGCGTACCGCGCGGCACGGTAAGCCTTGTTCTCCCGACGGAGGAGATTTCCGGACGGGGTACGCGCCGCACGATCGACGGCGTAGAATTTGAATTCATCGATGCCGCCGGAACCGAGGCGCCGGCCGAGTTCATGTTCTACCTGCCCGGGCACCGCGCGCTCCACACGGCCGAAGTGGCGACGGCGACCTTCCATAACGTTTTGACTATGCGCGGCGCGGTGGTGCGCGATGCGCTCGCCTGGAGCCGGGCGATCGATCATGTGCTAATCGAATATGCGGACCGGTCGGATGTCGTGCTCGCTTCGCACCATTGGCCGAGCTGGGGCGCGGACAACGTCGCGGCGTTCTTGACCGGCCAGCGCGATATCTATCGCTATGTGCACGACCAGACGCTGCGCCGGGCGAACAGCGGGGCGACGATGGTCGAGGCCGCCGAAGCGATCGCCGAGCCCGCCTTCCTCCGGGAGCGGTTCGATCCGCGCGGCTATTACGGCTCGCTCAATCACAACGCCAAGGCGGTCTACCAGCATTATTTTGGCTGGTGGGGCGGCGTGATGGCCGAATATCATCGCCTTCCGCACGAACAATCGGCCGCGCGCTATGTCGAGGCGATGGGCGGCGCCGATGCGGCGCTTGAGCGCGGCATCGAGGCGTTCGACGCCGGCGATTACCGCTGGGCGGCGGAACTGTTCAACCATGTCGTCTTCGCCGATGCCGCAAACGAGCGCGCGAGGAGCTGGCTTGCCGCGGCCTATGAACAGCTCGGCTTCCAGGCCGAAAGCGGCGCATGGCGCAGCTATTACCTCACGGCATCGAGCGAGTTGCGCAACGGCGTGCCCGATACAGGTGGGGCGCGGCTCGGCAATGCCGATTTTCTGCGCGCTGTGCCGACACTCGCCCTGTTCGACATGCTGGCCAGCCGCTACGCACCCGAAAGATTGCAGCGCGATCCCTTTACGCTCAGCTTCGCATTTCCCGATACGAGCGAGACAATCGCTGTCGAAATCGGCCGTAGCGTAATTGTACCGCGCGAAATCGCACCCGATAACGCCGCGGCGACGGTCACGATCAGTCGGACGGACTTCGAGGCCCTGTTGCTCGGTTCGGCGCGGCCATTGGCTTTGGTCCAGTCTGGCGCGCTCTCCATCGGTGGCGACTCGTCTGCGCTGACCGCATTTCTTGGCCTTCTCGAACAGCCGGAATTCTGGTTCGCGACCGCAACACCCTGAAGATAATAACTTTTTCCGGATTTCATGACAGAGGTGGGGCGATCTGCTAGCCTAAATTTGCGAGCCGGGCGACTGTAGCGTTTCTCGGGCGGCCCGTGCCCAGGCGAAAACGCGGGGCAACAGGGGAACTAGGAGAGAATGATGAGAAAGTATGTTGGAGGCGGCTTGATCGCCGCCGCGATGCTGTGCGCAAGTGCGGCCAGTGCGGAAAATTTCACCTATGAAATAACCTGGGGCGATGTTTCCATGGTCGGCGGAATCGGACCCGACGGAACCTGGGGTCGAGGCGGCACCGTTGAAGGAACCTATGTCACAACCCTGGCCGATGGCAGCACTGTAAACGGGAATGTGAGATGTGTCGGTATGGACCAACCGCCTTCGGCCGGTGTCTTTGCCTTAACAATGGCGTGCGATGCGGTGCGCGACGGCGCTACCGACGCGACCGCGATTGCCTATGGCTGCAACTATCTCGGCGAACCGGGACCGGACACCGCGCTGGGATGCGTCGGCGGAATCCGCAGCCAGACGGGCACGGTTGGCACAGTGCGCACCGGCTCGGTTACGATGCACTGGCACGGTCCGAATGCAGCCTCCGGCACTGGGCAATGGTACTAGTCCAGGCATAGCCTATCCGTATCGCCCGCCGATCGTATGAACATCGTTCATTGCATGATCGGCGGGCGAAATACCCCGTGCAGCGCCGTCGCAATTGGCGATCAGTTCGCCGAAACAGCTGCTGCCAGAAAACATATGGCCGCAGTCAAAGCACCCAGCGTTCGAACGTGGTTCCAGCGGGTCCAGACGATACCATATTCCAGCCAATAGTCGGCAGTGGCCGCATTGGTAGTGTCCATCCGGTCAAGCCGGTTGTTCATCGGAACATTTCCCAGCATCGTGACCAGAAACACGCTCACGACATAGACGGCCCCGCCCGTCAGTATCCAGCTTGCGCTCGAACCGGACAGATACAGATAGGCATAAGCCCCCAGTATCAACGATGCCGGCACCAATCCCAGCAGCATCGCAAGAAACACGGAGCGAAACACCGTGCGGTTGATCATCTGCATCGACTCTATACCGGCGGATGGCGCTGCGGCGATCAGCGCCCGCATCACGAAATCCGAAAAGGACTGAAACACACCGGCAACGAGCGCGCTGCTTAAGGCCATGGCCAAACACAGGAATAGCAGCCAATCGATCGTCATGGTCATTCTCCAATCATCTGAATTTACGGCAGAAGGCTCTCATGCTTCAGATTGCTGCCTTGGCGCCCATCCGCTGCGCGCGAGCAATCCAGCCCTCGATCTTCGTCGGCTTTGAGGTTTTGACCGGCCCCAGCTGGACAATCTTTCGGACCTTCACACCGCAAAATCCGAGCACCTGATTCTTCAGAACGCGCCGCCCGGGCTTCCGGTTTTTTAGGGTGTCATACCAGGGCGGGGTATCGGAAGTGATGATCGCATCGGCGGTTTTGCCCTTGAGGAGCTTGTCCCAGCCCAGCCCTTCGCGGTGATATTTGAAGCCGAAACCTGGCAGCAGGGCCCGGTCCAGCACGGCCTTGGCTCTGCCCGGCATCGCCCCCCACCAATAGGGATGGACGAAGAAGAGATGGTCGGCCCAGGCGATATTGTCCTGCCAAGCCTCCAGGTCGGGTTCGAGCGGCGACCTTGTATCCGTATAGCCCGGAAAATCAGCGCCGAACGTCATCGCGCTAAGATTGAGCTGCCGAACTTCGGCATCGCCCTGCTCCGCCCCAATGGCATAGGCATCCGCAAGCGCATCGCTGAGAGATCCTGCCCGGGGATGGGCCGACCAGATAAAAATCTTCTTTGTCATAGCGCAGCTCCTTTTCTTGACACTGTGTCAATTGACAGGACGTCAACTGGCCGATACTTTACAACATGTCAAGAAAAAACCTCGAAACCCGGAATCGGATCGTACAGGCAAGCTGGCGGATGCTGGAAGGCGGAGATGCAAATGCAATCCGCATGGGGGATATCGCCAAAGAGGCCGGCATCAGTCGCCAGGCCCTATATCTGCATTTTCCGGCGCGGGCCGACCTGCTGGATGCTACCGCCCGCTATCTCGACGAATATTATGAGATCGACAAACGCCTGGCAGCGAGCCGGGCTGCGGAAACCGGCACCGAAAGGCTCGACGCCTTCATCGATGCCTGGGGAAACTACATCCCGAAAATCTATGGGATGGCAAAGGCTTTTTTCGCAATGAAGGAAAGCGACGACGCAGCCCGCGTTGCGTGGACCAGCCGCATGGAGGCTCTGCGCCATGGATGCCGTGCGGCCATTCGCGCACTCAATCGGGACGGCACATTATCGCCCGATCATTCACCCGGCCAGGCGGCGGATATTCTCTGGACGATGCTTTCGGTCCGCAACTGGGAACAGTTACGGCATGACTGCGGCTGGTCGCAGAAACGCTATCTCAGCGTGACGAAAAGCGCAGCGCGGCGTTTACTGATCAATGAAAAAGGGGTTGGCGAATAGGGCCCGGCCAAACGCTATTTGGCAGCCTTCTTTCGCATCATCGCATCCCGAAATCTCTTTGCCCATCCCGGCTTCGCGCTTTGCTCGCCGCGTGCCAGCACCAGTGCATCAGTTTCAACATCTTTCGTTACTACCGATCCGGCACCGACGATCGCGCCGGCACCAATCTTCACCGGTGCAACAAGGGCACTGTTCGAGCCGATAAAGGCGCCTTCCCCGATCTCTGTTTGATATTTGAAATAGCCGTCATAGTTGCAGGTGATTGTGCCGGCGCCGATATTGGCGTTCGCGCCGACCGTCGCATCGCCAAGATAGGTGAGGTGGCTGGCTTTCGCGCCTTTGCCAAGCGTGGCTTTTTTCATTTCGACGAAATTGCCGACTTTCGAGCCCTCTTCCATCACCGCGCCAGGGCGCAGCCGCGCATAGGGGCCAACCGAACAGCCGGCACCCACACTTGCCCCCTCGATATGGCTGAAAGCATGGATTGTCACACCGTCGGCAACGCTCGCGCCGGGGCCGAACCGAACATGCGGCTCAACCGTCACATCGCGGCCGATTTCGGTATCGTGGCTGAACCAGACCGTTGCGGGATCGACCAGGGTCGCGCCATCGGCCATCGCCCGCTCGCGGCGGCGATCCTGCCATTGGCGCTCCGCCTCGGCGAGTTCGCCGCGGCTGTTGATCCCGGCGACTTCCCAGGGCTGCGCTTCGATCACGGCGCTGTGCCGGCCATCCTGCTGCGCCACCATCACCATGTCCGGCAGATAATATTCGCCCTGCGCATTATCGTTGCCGATCCGGCCCAGCAGCGCAAACATTTCCGCCGCCTTCGCCGCGATAAGCCCCGAATTACAAAGATTTACAGCGCGTTCTTCCGTACTCGCATCCTTATATTCGACCATCTTCTCGATACGCCCGCTATCGTCGGCGATGATCCGGCCATAGGCGAGCGCATCATCGGGGCGGAAACCCAGCACGACGCTGGCCGGCGCGTCCGGCGCGCTCAGCCTTTCCAGCATCCGGGCCACCGTCTCGGCGCGAACCATCGGCACATCGCCGAAACAGGCGAGAACAGCGCCGCCGAAATCCGCCAGCGCCGCGCGCGCCTGCAAAACGGCATGACCGGTGCCAAGCTGATCTTCCTGCACGGCGACCGATGCGCCCCGTTCGGCCACAAAGGGCTCGACTTCCTCGCGGCCGGCGCCAAGCACGACCACCGTTCTTGCGGGCCCAAGCCGCGCAAGCTCGTCCATCAGATGGCCGAGCATCGGCTTGCCGGCGATGGGGTGCAGCACCTTGTGGCGTGCGGATTTCATGCGGGTTCCCTTACCGGCGGCGAGTATGATCGCGGCGAAGGGGCCGGGCGGCGTTATGGTTGCGCTGTCAGTCATTTCGCCGTGCGGTCTGCCAGCAAATGCTTGCTATTTCCATAGCGAAGCGGAAGTGGCGATACAGTCGGTCAAGCCTTGCGCCACTTCGTCCAGAGATGTTTCGCCAGCATCAGCGGCGGCATGCGCAGCCAGTGCGAGCGGATATAGAAAGCGAAGCGCAGTAATTTGCGGGTTTCGCGCCCCCAGCTGTCGCGGGCCAGCAAGCGGCGGATATAGAGTGCATCGCCAACCCTCCCCCGACCCGCCAGAGCGCCATCCAGCGGCGTTTCGTAAAGCGTCTCGGCGAGGCGCAGCGCCCGGGCGACCGGCTTTGCCAGCTGATGCCGCGCCGCGCGTTGGCCCAGCGCCTCCCAGAACCCGTCCCGGGCTCCGAAATCACGCAGCAGCCGGTCGATATCCCACAGGTTGCGCAGGCCGCCCGCCAGATCGCCATCGGCAAAGAGGTGCGCTGCGGAATGACAGACCATATCGGCGGGAGAAAGAACGCGCAGGCCGTTCTCCAACTCCACACTGTCCGCAATCATCGAAGGGGCATCGGGCGTCGGTTGCGCTGTCAGCGGCAAGACCGTGTGGTGGACATCGATCATCCGGTCGCGTTCCTTGTGGATCAGCGGCGGCAGCTCATGCATATAATCGCGGTAATAGGCATCGTCATAGGCATCCTCCTTCACCCATTCCCAGCCGCCCTGTCCGGTCAGTGCGCGCTCGACGGCATCGAGCGCCCCGCGGCGCACAAGGATGTCGAGATCGCCAATGGATCGACCCACGCCTGCAGACAGGCCCGCCGCGACATAGGCCGTGCCCTTCAGCAGGACGACCGGTTCGCCCAGCGGAGCGAGCACGCGGCGCGCCATTTCGGCCTCCCACAGCGCCTGCCGCCGCGCACGCTCCGCAGACTGTCGCGCATCGGCGCAGAGCTGCGCAACTTTCTCAGGCAGGAAATCGAGCCCATCCAGACGATGCGCGAGACTGCCTATCAGCAGCTCGGCCCGCGCCATGGCGATCAGCGCTGTCCAGCCACCGGCATCCAAATTTCGTGTCGTGGCAGGGTCAACGAGCGCACGGGTCAGGATGCCGGCGTCGGTCATTCGGCCAGCTCCGCCCAGAGCCGCTCCACACTGGCGACGGCGTTCTCGGTATCGGGATAGTCGACCGCCCGGGTCGGGATCGTACGAACCAGCGAGGACAGCGCATCGAACCCGGCCTCGCCCAGCGCGACATAGTTGGTCGAGGCCTGGGTCAGCCGGACAAAAACTTCCGCCTCGCCAATGTCACGAACATCCGGCGCATGGCCGAAACGCGGAAAGAGAAGCAGCGCCGGCCTTGCCGGCACGTCCATTTTGGCAATTCCGTCCGCTGGAGGGCGCAAGTGCCGGATATCGCCCTTGGGTGTATCGCGCAGGAGGGGACCCAGCCGCTCCGCATCGACCGCCCCCTCGAACAGGGCGATCGCCTCATTCTTCAGGCTGACAAGGCGCGGGAAGGCATGCGCCATACCAGTGCCCAGATCGATCAGCACGAATTCGTCGCCCATGAAACGCCAGCCGCGCTCGCCGAGCAATGCGGAAAGTGTCGATTTGCCCGCACCCGAATGGCCGGTCATCACCAGTGCCTTGCCATCGCGCTCCGCCGCCGAGGCATGGAGCAGCAGATAGTGCCGCTGGCCGAGCGCCATTTGCAGATTCATCCCCATCTCGGCGGCCAGCAGCCCGTGGGCGAGCGAAACGGGTGCCGCGTCGGGCAACATATAATCGCCGCCGACCATTACCGAGGGCCGGACAAAGCGCCGCCACGGCCGCTGGGCAAACAGACACACAGTGAGGTCAGGAATATCGGGGATCGGATAGTCGCTGTACAGCGCCGACAGCTGGTCAATCGGCTGCTTCCAGTCAGATCCTATCCGGAAACCGACCGGACCCACGCGCACGCGAAATTCATGTTTCATGCCCGCCATACCAGACCGGACATTTCCAGCTCCGCAAGGCGTGCCTCCAGAGCCGCCTCAAGATCGTCGCTGTCTCCAAAATCATAATCGCGCTTAAGCCGGTCGAGCAGCGCCGCAGGTTCCGCAGCGCCTTCGGCTAGTGCGTCGAGGATCTGGGGCGCGGGCGGCGCCAGTATATGGGTCAGCCCGGAGGGGCGGTGGAAGATGAGCGCCACGCCATCGAGCGCGACCATACGCCGGGCCTCGGGCGGATCGGCGCGATATGCGGTTGCAGTCATGGCGAACAGCGGTGGAGCGTCAGCCCCGTGACATCTGGATAGATGCGTAACAGGTAAAACCGCTCATGCCGTTCTGGAGACGGCGGATATAGTTGGTATAGGCTTGGCTTTCTTCATAGCCATAACCCGGGATGGTGCCGCCACTTTGCAAGGCTCCACGCACTTCCTCTCCGACGAGATTGCGACCCGGTGGCGGAAACGCGCCCGGTGTGCCCGGCGGCACAACAGATCCGTCAGCGGCGATATAATTGCCCATACGGCCGGGGTCGGGAATCGGGATTTCGCAGGCCATGATCGACGCCTGGGTCTGGGCCAAAGCGGGGCGCACGGTGACGACGGTCGACGCGGCAGCCGCGCCCATCATCAACACATGGCGGCGGTCCGGCTTGGCTATGCCCCGATCACCTGTATCTTCGCTGTCTTCAGCCATGCCGCTCTTCCCAAATCCTGCTCTTCAGTTGTTACACTAGTCTGCCGCGCCTGTACTGGCGAGTGTAACAATAGCACTGTATCAATCCGCTTAATGCCCCAGATAACCCCTCTTCGCGCCATTGTCGCGCTATTAACCACCTTTGGCCTTGGCTATGTCGCCTACGCGCTCGGCGCGGAACCGCTGCCGGTCATATTGGCCTGTATCGGCGGTTTGGTCGGAGGGGTCGCTCTCGGCAGTTCCCGGAATCCGAACACCGTTGAACCGGAACCTGCCAGCCCGGAGCCTCCACCCATATCCGACGAATCGCTGTTTCCGACCCTGGAAGAGCTGATGAATGCGATCGACGATCCCAGCCTGATCATAGTCGGTCGTCGCGTGGTAAGGGCCAATCCGGCGGCTCTGGGCCTGCTTGGCACGCATATCATCGGCGAGGACGTTCGTCTGGCGATCCGTCACCCCGCCGCCGCCGAACGCCTGACCGGTGAGGCTGGCGCAGAAGAATCTCGTGTCGCGATGGAGTTGATGGGAATTGGCGAAGTGGAGCGGCCATGGGAGCTCATCATCCATGAACTGAAAGGCAATGCGCGCTTCATTCGCCTGGCCGATCGTAGCAGCGCCCATGCCGCCGAAAAGATGCGCGCCGATTTCGTCGCCAATGCCAGTCATGAGCTGCGCACGCCGCTGGCCTCCCTGCTTGGTTATATCGAAACGCTCCAGGACGGCGCGGCCAAGGACAAGAAAACGCGGAACCGCTTCCTCGAAATCATGCATGGCGAGGCAAGCCGGATGCAGCGCCTGATCGGCGATCTCATGTCGCTCTCACGGATCGAGGCGGAAAAATATCGAGCCCCGGCAGAAGATATCGATCTTGGGCCGCTGATCGAAGAGGCCTGCCGGGCGACCTGCACCGAGAGCGGCTTCGAACATTCGAGCGTTGAAATCCGTCCGGCGACGGGGGCCGTGCATATTGCCGGGGACAGGGTCCAGATCGCCCAGCTGATCACCAATCTCGTCGGTAATGCCCTCAAATACGGCAAGGGCGCCGAACCCGTCATGGTCGGCTACGGCTCGATTTCCGACACCATGGTGCGCATCACGGTGCAGGACCATGGCGAAGGCATCGCTGCGGAACATCTGCCGCGGCTGACCGAACGCTTCTACCGGATAGACCCCGGCCGAAGCCGCTCTCTGGGCGGCACCGGGCTGGGCCTGGCCATCGTCAAACATATCGTCGAGCGGCACCGCGGGCGGCTGAATATCGAGAGCGAAGTCGGGTCGGGCACGAAGGTCAGTGTCGATTTGCCGAAAAAACCGTCCGCAATGTCATCTTCCCGTAACGAGAGTGTCACAAAGGCAGATGCACCATCTCTGATCGCAACCCGCGATTCGCGATGAACCGGACAGCCGATCGAATTTTCAACACTGCCGGGCATGGAAATATGCCAATTGAAGGAAGAGTGCATGCAATCCGTCATACGGCGTAAACGGCCAGCGCAATCGATTGATATTTCAATCGAACAAGGGATTTGAACGAAACCGTGTCGATCTTCTCTCTGTCCCTAATGGTAATCGGGTTCGCGGTTATTGCGTGGTTCACGGCACGGATCCGGGCGGCGAGGCTGCGGCCGGTCGGCGGTGATCGCCCACACTCCCTGCCCGGATATCATGGCTGGTATGTTGCGCTCTGGCTGGCGATTCCGGCCTTGCTGTTCCTCACAATCTGGTCGCTCGTCCTGCCCGGCCTGGTTGAACAGTCGGTGCTGCTGGATCCAGCCGCCGAGGCTCTGCCGGAATCGCAGATCGAACGTTCCGCCATCCTCGGCGAAGCGCGGGCTCTGGCCGATGGTTCGCTGACCGCCGCTTTCAACGAAGAGGCCGAAGCGCTGGTCCCAGCCTATCAGGAAGCCTCGAGTTTCTACGGCGTTATCGGAATTATCGCGACGTTGCTTCTTGCCTTTGCCTGCGGAGCATACGCCTTTTTGCGCGTGCGGCCGGATTTCAGAGCTCGCAACCGGGTTGAACGTGTCGTCATGTGGGTATTGCTGATCGCCTCGCTGATCGCGATCCTCACCACCATCGGCATTGTCGCCTCGCTGTTGTTCGAAACGATCCGTTTCTTCGAGCGCATCTCGATCGTCGAATTTATCTTCGGCACCCATTGGAACCCCCAATCGACGACATTCAGCGACGATCCCGGTTCCTTCGGCGCGATCCCGCTCTTCTGGGGCACGATCCTGATCGGCGCGATCATCGCAATGATTGTCGCGATCCCACTTGGCCTCATGAGCGCCGTCTATCTGACCCAATATGCGCCGGCCCGGATCCGTTCGATCATGAAGCCCGTGCTCGAGATTCTCGCCGGCGTTCCGACAGTGGTCTATGGCTATTTTGCAGCGCTGACCGTGGCACCGGCAATCCGCGATTTCGCCGTCAATTTCGTCGGCATTAGCAGCGCTTCATCCGAGTCCGCCCTTGCCGCAGGCGTCGTCATGGGCGTGATGATCATTCCGTTCGTCTCCTCGATGGCCGACGATTCGCTCGCGGCCGTCCCCGGAGCCATGCGCGATGGTAGCCTCGCCATGGGCGCAACCAATTCCGAAACCATCAAGCGGGTGCTGATCCCGGCCGCCCTGCCCGGCATCGTCGGCGGCGTATTGCTGGCCGTGAGCCGCGCTATTGGCGAAACCATGATCGTGGTCATGGCCGCCGGACTGGCTGCGAACCTGACCGCCAATCCGTTCGAAAGCGTGACCACCGTAACCGTACAGATCGTGCAGTTGCTTACCGGCGATCAGGAATTTGACAGCTCCAAGACATTGGCGGCCTTCGCACTGGGTCTTGTGCTCTTCATCGTAACCCTGCTGCTGAACATCATCGCGCTTGGCGTCGTCAAACGCTTCCGGGAGGCTTATGAATAGATGAACACAGCCATCGCCTCATCCACAGCCCGTCAGCCGACCGACTGGAGCGCCGACGCCATGCAGCGGCGTATCCGGGCCCGCTATCGCGCCGAAAAACGCTTTCGCTTCTATGGCCTGTTCGCCGTGTTGCTTTCGGCGGGCTTCCTCGCATTCCTGCTTGTCACCATGATTTCGAGTGGCGCTCGGGGCTTTACCCAGACGCAGATTGCGTTGCCCGTGAACTTCGCCGCATCGGACATCTTCCTCGAACCGAACCAGCTGGACGACGACGACCGGGATCAATTGCTGGCGCAGACCGATTTTCAGGGACTGGCTCGTCAATCGGCGGTTGCCGCCTATGGCGAGGAAGGCCCAGCCCTTCTTTCCAACGGCGCCTGGGTCTTGCTGCGCGATGCGGTGTCGGAAGATCCGTCGCTCTTGACCCGCAATGAAACATTATGGGTCCCCGCATCGACCGAAGTCGATTTTGCTGCGCGTGGCGACAGCGGCATGCGCCAATCCGAAGAGCGCGACACGATGAGCACGCGGTACGCCGAACTGGAAGAATCGGACCAGGTTCGCCGTACGCTCAGCTGGAACTTCCTCACGCTTGCCGATTCGAGCGACCCGACGCTGGTCGGCATCTGGGGCGCGCTCAAGGGTTCGCTGCTGACGATGACGATCACATTGCTGCTCGCCTTCCCGATCGGCGTGCTCACAGCCGTCTATCTGGAAGAATATGCGCCGGAAAACCGCTGGACGGACATTATCGAGGTGTCGATCAACAATCTTGCCGCCGTCCCCTCGATCATATTCGGCCTGCTCGGGCTCGCGGTATTCATCAATGTCTTCTACCTGCCCCGGTCCGCCGCCATCGTCGGCGGCCTAACGCTCGCCCTGATGACCATGCCGGTGATCGTGATCGCCGGACGCAACGCCATTAAATCCGTGCCGCCATCCATTCGCGATGCCGCGCTGGGCATCGGCGCATCGCCGGTCCAGGTGCTCACCCATCACGTGTTGCCGTTGTCGCTGCCCGGTATCCTGACCGGCACGATTATCGGCATGAGCCGCGCGCTGGGCGAAACCGCACCGCTGCTGCTGATCGGCATGCGCGCCTTTGTCGCAACGCCGCCGGGCGGATTTACCGATCCCGCCACGGTTCTGCCCGTGCAGATTTTCCTCTGGTCGGATGAGTTGGACCCGGGCTTTGTCGAGAAAACCTCGGCGGCAATCATCGTGTTGCTGCTATTCCTGCTGGCCATGAACGGTATCGCGATCTGGCTGCGCAACAAATATGAACAACGTTGGTGATATGATGAACGACGCTACGGACATTCAGGCCGAACCCAGAACCGATACGGCTGTCCCGTCAACGGACACGCTGAAGATGACGGCGCGCAATGTCGACGTTTTTTACGGCGCAAAACAGGCGATCGACAATGTGTCGATCGATATCGGCATGGAGAATGTCACAGCTTTTATCGGCCCGTCGGGCTGTGGGAAATCGACTTTCCTGCGCTGCCTCAACCGGATGAACGACACGATCCCGATCGCGCGCGTAACCGGGAAGATCGAACTCGACGAACATGACATTTACGATCCCAACATGGATGTGGTGCAGCTGCGCGCCCGGGTCGGCATGGTATTCCAGAAGCCCAATCCCTTTCCCAAATCGATCTTCGAAAATGTCGCCTACGGCCCGCGCATCCACGGCCTTGCCACATCCAAGGCGGAGCTTGA